>JABSRY010000622.1 GCA_013214985.1 Hyphomicrobiales bacterium | reverse complement strand
AGGCAGCGCTCGTGGTAACGCGGTTATGGTGTTGGCGCGACCAACCAAATAGTTTTTCTAGTAAATCTGAACGTATATCCTTATGGGCATCACTTTCGCCTAGGTCATTAAATTCATTTGGGTCGGTTTTTAAGTCAAACAACATCGGGCGATAGCCTTCAACATGGGTCATTTTAAAGCGCCCATCAAATATCATAACCAAGCGGCTATCTTTTATTTCTTGCCCCATTATTTTGCGGGCTTTACGCATGGAATAATCATATTCACTAATGACAAATTCACGTTTATTGATGCCATCCACCTGCCTGATATGTTGCAACAAGCTGCTGCCTTCTAGAATATGCGTCGGGATTTTACCACCTACAAAATCCACAAAAGTCGGCAAAAGATCAATCGCTTCTACCAAGCTATCATTGACCGTGCCGCGTGTTTTATCGGCGTCTTTAGATGGATCTATAACAATCAACGGTATTTTAACTGATTGTTCGTGGAACAATTCTTTTTCACCCAACCAATGATCGCCCAAATAATCCCCATGGTCGGAGGTGAAAATAATTAGCGTGTCTTTGGCAATGTCTTTTTCATCTAGATAGGCCATTAAGCGCCCCATCTGATCATCTATTTGTTTAATCAACCCCATATAGGCGGGTATTACCCGCTCCCGTGCGCCTTCTCTGTCATAAACTTTACTAAACCGATGTTGGTGATAAGCGTTTAATATGGGATGCGGATTGATTTTTTCTTCATCACTACGCACGACTGGAATGACATCGTCCTCACCATACATATTGTGATACGGTTCTGGCACAATATAAGGCCAATGGGGTTTGATATAACTTAAATGTAGGCACCAAGGCTCATCGCCCGCTTGCTCTATAAACTCTATCGCTCTATCTGTCGTATAGGGTGTTTCGCTATCTTTTTCATCTATCCTTGCTGGTTTATCGGCATGTGAAAATAACCAACCAGATAAGATATCGACGTCTTTTTCGGACGCGGCATTAGATATATCACTTGTGTCTGCTGCGCTGTTTGCCCATTGATCCCATGGGTTGGGGCCATCATAACCTAGCCCGCTTAAATGATCATTATAATGGCTTGGCTGTTTACCGCCTGTTGGGTGTAGCCCATCTAACCGATCCCAAATTTCAAAACCACATTCGGCGATTTTTGACCCAATGCCAGAATTTGGGTCTATCCCCAAGCGTTTTAAGCCTTCTACATCTGCCGCCATATGGGTTTTGCCACATAAAACTGTACGTAACCCAAGTGGTTTTAAATGATCGCCTATGGTCATCTCGCCAACCCGTAGCGGAAAATTGTTCCAAGTAGAGCCATGGGAGCGCACATAACGCCCCGTATAGAAGCTCATGCGGCTTGGCCCACAAATGGGCGATTGCACATAGGCTTGGCTAAACCGAACGCCCCGTGCTGCCATTTTATCTATATTGGGGGTTTTTAAACTGGGGTGACCTGTGCAACCTAAATAATCAAACCGCAATTGGTCGCACATAATAAAAAGAACATTCATATATTTACACGTTAACTCTTGTTGATACTAAGCCTATAGTCACCATAACTTAATTAAAAGCCAGATAGAAGCGACTTTAACGCAGTGCAAGATATTTGTTCGGATGTTCGTAATTAAACACCTATACTTGAATTTGTTTTTGCCAGCTTAAGGCAAATAACCATATTGCCATCATTTAGATAGCTCTCTAAAATTTTAGCATCTGAATCGGTGGTGTTGATACAAACCCTTTTTGCATCTCGTCTCGATAAATTTATTATTTCAGTCAAATCTGGCGGGTATATTATAACATCTGCAATATTTAGCAGATGGTGATTTCTTAGTGTCAAATCATCGACATAAGGCGAGTTGATTATTATATTAATTACATTTTTTGAGGAAAATTTTGGGTTATTAATTAAATCAGTCAAATATTGGTGGCTGTCTTTTTCACTTTTACCCAATAATTCAATGAAGAACCCCGCCGCAAGCAGCGGGGTATCAGAACATTGAGAGCTGCTTGTCTTCGTGTAGCTGTGAATATT
>JABSRY010000621.1 GCA_013214985.1 Hyphomicrobiales bacterium | reverse complement strand
AACAGCAATACTAAGACAAAGTAGCCTGTGATGGATTCATAGATAACCAAACGTACATAACCTTTATTGACTTTTAATCAGTGCGTTCCTATTTCGAACCAATCAAGGTTCACCAAATTAAACCCTTTTCTAAAAAAGGGGTTTTTGTGTTTGCTGTTGGGAGACTATACTTAATAACTTTACAATGATTTGTTTGATTTAGTCGTCATCGTCATCGTCATCATCGTCATCATCATCATCGTCATCGTCGTCATCGTCATCATCGCCACCACTGTTGTTATCACTAGTTACGCCGCTTGTGCTACCTCCGCTGCTGCTAGTGCTGCCACCGTTGTGTTGCCGCTGTTGCTAGTGGCGGTGTCTCCGCCTGTGTTGCCGCTATTGCTAGTGGTGGTGTCTCCGCCTGTGTTGCCGCTATTGTTAGTGGTGTTACCACCGCGACTACGATTGTTATCATCTTTATTATTACTTGAATTATGTGAAATATAGTTTTGCTTATCTTTCACAGCTTTTCTTGGATCATATTTCTTTAATGTTGGGCCATAATCAGCGTTTTCAACCTTTTTGGGCTTTACATTATGAGGTGATATTTTTATTTTGTTAAAAACATCTCTGGTAATAGTATTAATATTAAATCTATTAGTGGCATTTTGGCCAATCTCAATTTTATTAATATATGTTTCTGCAAGTTTATTAATATCGCTGCCAAGGTGGGGATTTATTCGCGATTTGTTTTTAACTTTCCTTACAAGAATTCTTTGAGTCTTATTATGCGGAATTAACGATTTTACGCCAGCATTTAGTATATATTTTTTTGCTCTGGCTTTCCCACGCAACTCAACACTACCTTCAAACACTTGAATTTGTGAATTACGGTAGTTTACATTTACTACAAATGTAGTGCCCTTCACTAAGGCAACGGCATAAGCCGTTCTAATTTCAAAATGCTTGCGATTTTTCTTTTTCGCGGAGAAAAGTACAGTCCCTAGACGTTGAAAAATTAAGGTTAAACTATTGGTGTTCCCTTGTTTTGGAATTTCAATATTGCTGTTTGCAGAGACAATCATTGCTTCTGCGTTTCTAACAAGCGCAACTGTGGAGTTTGTCATCGTTTTAAGATAATCGCCAGCTTTTAAAAAATCGCCAATCCTTACCCATTTTGGTGGATGGGATTGGCTCGTTATTATGGCTTTACCTGTGACCTTAGTAACGCGCCATTCTGCAGCTATTGCAAAATTTGTAAAAAATACAATCATCAAAAATGAAAGAATGGTCGTTGCTAATAATTTATACATAATAAATGGCCTTTATAATTATACGTTTTAGTTATAATTATAATTCATTAAGAAGTAGTAATTTGCGCGGCCAATTGACGTAGATTTGTTGGTTTATGTGCTGTTTGAGACTAAAGTAGGGCACGCAAAAAAACCGATAGAATTTAATAGAATGTGAGGACAAGTGCCGATTACGCACCCGATTAACATATTATAAATTATTAAAAGGTTTTAAAAACTAAAAATTAACATGACTCCATTTAACCGAAGATTTCACCTGGCTGATAGCTACATTTTGCAACTGATTTATCACCTGTTTCTGTGGTTTTAATTTGAATTTCCCATGCATTTGGCAAAGACCAACCGCTTGCATTGGCTATTCTTTTAACCGAACCACACATTGAACTTGCACGTTTTGCATTAAGTGAAATTTCAAAATTTATTGTTTTATTAAGTTGATCCACGGAACAAGGTGTTTTTAGTATAATCGTATCGTTTATTAAACTGCAAATTTCGTTGGATTTTTGAGTATTGTCTATTTCTTTTGCATGCACAAAACCAGGAATAATAGATAAACAAAATGCGATACAGGATAGTGTTAAAAACTTGATTTTCATTTTTTCCTCCATTCATATTAAGTAACTCAGAAGCTTACCAACATTTACAATATATACGAATATTAACAAAAAGTAAAATAAATGAGCGAGACAAACCACCTTGCCTATAACGATGTGAGCACGTGAAGTTGATATCCGATTTCTAACTATCTCTTATTGTGTTTGAATTCAAACATGACTGTATTT
>JABSRY010000620.1 GCA_013214985.1 Hyphomicrobiales bacterium | reverse complement strand
ATGCTTAATAGTAGAAGCTAAATTAAATGATTTGGCTAGAGGCTGTAAAACTATTTTATTGGTGAGTCTGAGTATAAACAAATTTACGACTTCGCCATTATAGTCATTTATAAATTCAGCTTTTGGCCGCATGTTGCGTCTAAAGAAAACACCGCCCATTCCCACAAATGGCTCACAATATGCTGTATGCTCAATTGCATCAATGCGGGAAATTATTTTCTTGGCCAATCTAATCTTGCCGCAACTGGAATAATTGGTTCAACTTCATTATATTTTGTTGTTTCTGTTAATGACATGTAAATGTCTTTCTTAGTATATCACCTCCCGATAGGTGACAATAAGTTTACTTTTGTCTTGATGCTCTGTCCTTGAAGTTAGGGCATCAGGTGGCGCTATTTAATTATAACGTCACCCCTGTTGTTCAAAATTTTTGAATTAGTCTTTCATGCCAAGGGCAAATAAATATAGGTCTAAAATAGCCTCTTGCTCTGCCCGTTCGTTACTGTCTTGTTTGCGAATGGTTAGAATTTTTTTCAATATTTTATTATCGAAACCTTCGCCCTTAGCTTCGGCAAATACTTCTTTTTTATCGTCCGAAATTGCCTTTGCTTCTGCGTCCAAACGCTCAATGCGTTCAATGAAACTTTTGAGCCTATCTCTGGCAACACCAGAGCCGCCAACACCATCATTTAAGCCTTCAATATCCATTTTTATTTATCCTTTTATTAGTTAGTTTTGGTTTGTTGTTTAAAATACGAATGGTTTTCAATATTCGTATTTCCATCATATAATCATTGGATTTTAGAAATGCCCTCTAGGGTTAAAAGCGGTCATTCCCAGAAGAAGCACTAATATGAGGCCGATAATTGACCCGCCTAATATCCCCGTTACCAGCCAAAAACTCACGGGCAAAAATAATAAAAAAATCCCGACTATGAATAGAATAAATGGTGTAATTACCATCAAAGTTAACATTATATTAAACATGGTTTTTCCTTTAGGTTTTGGTTAGGTTTAAGATTATTTAGCAACGGCTGATCGCACAGCCGCATCTTTGCTTTCAAGCAATTTTCTAAGCGCAATACTTGTCTCAGCATTTGACGGTAAAGTTGATACCAATTGATCAGCAAGCTCACAAAATGGTTTAGATATTTTTTGTAAATGCTCAGGCAAATGTGAATATTCAAAATATTGCAATATTGGGAGTGGCATAATTATTTCCTTTATTTTTGTTAGTTGTTTTTGGTATGGTTTGATATGTATTGATCGGGACATTTTCATTACTCCAATCCCAAATAAACCAAGCGTGATCCGTGCTTGATTCATTAGTTTTTTCAATATTTGCCCATTCAATACGATCAGTAAGAATGATTTTCTTTTTCCATGCTGGGCAATCGGCAAATAAGTGACGGCGGGTTTTTCCACTGTCAAAAGTAACAGGCAAAAGCATAGCGATTTTACCGCTGTCATATTTAGTGACAGCCAAAGCATGTTCAACAAATTGTTGCGCTAACTTAAGCCGTTTTCCATAAGGAGGATTACAGATAATGGTGTTTAAATTTATTGATATTTTTAAAAAGTCAGTACAGAATTTTACACACGAATGTTGAATAATATCTATTCCAACAACATCATATCCCTGAGCCAAAAGCACATTAATAATATGCCCTTGCCCACAAGCTGGTTCTACGATTTCTAAATCAAATTTTTCCTCGGCCAATAAGTTTAATGTCACCCATTCTGGTGTTGCAAAAAAATCATTAGGCATTAATTTGTAACCGCTTTTTCTCTGACTCATACCTTCTGCTCCGCTGTAAATGTCGTCACAAATCCGCCACCATCAACGGTATGATCAACCGATTGAACTATCCATTTTCCACCAGTAGGTGTTTTAATGCCAATAGTGGTAATTGGTGTTTCTGCGATAATGTCTGGGCGGCCTTCAATAATGGCATCAAGCACATAACCACCTATTTAAACTCGGTTTAGAGATGGATTTAATACAGGTATGTTGAATACATTCAAAATTAGATTGCCCGCTATTATACATAAATATAAACGCTTTATCAGCGCGAGATTTTAAGC
>JABSRY010000062.1 GCA_013214985.1 Hyphomicrobiales bacterium | reverse complement strand
ACGACGACAACAATGTACCACTGAAGAACTTTTTGGGGTGGGCAAATTTGAATCAAATTAAAGGCGTCAGGCTATACCGTAAGCTTCATCCAAATAATATAGTATCGGCATTAAACAATTAGCCGTGCAGGTTCCAATAGAATATATAGGTTGTGAAATATCTATTTTGGCCAAATCCGAAATACCTAAAAATATAGACATATTATCTTGTGTTGCACCGGTCAGCACCACTCGTTTAACACTTCCACCAAGATGGACTTTTGCATCAGAATCATTGAGATATTTTCCAGTGGCATCAATCACTAAATCCACATCGAGTTCAGACCATATAATGTCAGATGCATCTCTAAAGTGGCTAAATTTTACAAATTTACCGTCAACATATATACTCCCATTCTCGGCTTTTATTTGTTTAGAGTATCGACCGGAGAGGCTATCATATTTAAGTAAATGGGCTAACATCTCAACATTATCAACCACGTCATTAATAGCAATAATGTCCCATTCATCAAAGCCCATCTTAAAAACATTTCGGCCAATACGCCCAAATCCGTTGATGCCAACTTTTAACTTTTTAACGGACATTAGTTACGCTCCTAAAAAAATTGATCAAAATAAAGCGGCCAATTAAAAATTGGCTGCTTATGTTCTTTATTTTTTCTTCTTACCTCTACCTTTGCCCTTACCTTTTGGGGCAGCTGCAGATACAGTACATGCAGTAGAATAGTCACCAGCTGGGCAACAATTATCGCTTGCCGGCGGTCTGACTGGATCATTACCTTGATTGTCAGTGTAATCGGTCAGGTAATCATAACCATCTGTGCCATATGGAAAATCAACATGTGCGTCGGTCATATTAGCATAAATCTCTGGTCGACGATTGAGTAGATAATCGGTGCTCGATGGTTGAGTGCTTGGGTAATCACAAATCACACAATCAGCAATTAATAATGCATCTTCATTACGCACTGCTTTAACCATTGCTTTACCATAAGGGTCGCAAATGATGCTATTACCAGTAAACTCTAATACACCAGTAGAACCACCTGCACCATCACTTTTATATTCCCACTTAGATCGATTTCCGTAACTAGCAAAATTCTGATTAGTCAGCGCATTTGCAGGAATATAATGCTCAGAAATATCAGGATAAGGCTCAGTTTGGCCTGGCAACAAGCCCGACGGGGCAGCAGTAGGCATTGCTTGTAATAATGCACCCCGTAGTGACATGCAGCGTGAGTTTTCAGGGAATTCGGCGTCATAACAAATAGCAGCACCAACAGGAAATCCATTAATTTCAAAGATTGGATATGCTTCCTGCGACCCTGCAGTTCCAGCTGAAAATTGTGCCACATCAAACCAATTGCGCTCACTATAACCCCATAGATTAAGCTTAAACACCATGCCTAATTTTGTACCATCGCTGTCGAACACCACTGCTGCATCAAACACGCTTGGGTTGCCCGCAGGGTCATCTCCTTGATATGGTAAGGGACAGATAATCGCAATATTATTATCTTTAGCTATTTGCGCAATCGGTCCAGGGGAAAAAACATCATCAACATCGTTAATATAATGACCTTGAAAAATAGCTGAGGCAGTATTAAAGACCAATAATTTAATGGCATCATTATAAATTATATCTTCAGCTGATAGAGGTGGCTCTCTCAATTCACCAAATTCATAACCCGATAAAAACAACTCTGGAAAAATAATTAATTGAGCATTATAATCAGCCGCAATTGTACAAGCAGTTTCTAGAGTCTCCATATTAAAATCAATGGCTTCTTGTATTGATCCTTCCCGCGCTACCTGACTTGGTGGTTGCGCAACGGCATATCTAATGCCCCTCGTTAATTCTGGTGGAGAAGTTCTTGGGTTGGAATCACCTGTTGTATAAGCTTTAATATAGGTTTGCACTACAGGAGCATATGCCTCAAGGCTCGTAGCCTCAGCTCTGCCTCGATATTTTGATTTACTCATTTTTTTAACTTTCTTAAATATTTTGAAATTATGTTAGATGCCAGATGAAATAAATGTCCGACATCTAACGGCGAAGATATTTTACGACTAACAGCCAATCGGACCTTTATGTAAATGCTCGTCACGTTTTTTCTGCAACATTTGCTTAACTTTGGGGTCGTTAAAATCAAACGCTGGATTTTCTAAGTTGGCAATGGCGTCCTTAATATCGCCAATGAGCAAATTAATCTTGTTTTGAGAAATATCCATTCTAACCACTACCCGCATGACAGATGGGCCATCTGGCGTTTTGCTGCTATTATCAGGCAATTGATATTGCGGTAGTTGCCATCCTGATTCTTGTAAATCAATCGATAAATCACCTAATGTCCATGAAGGTGGGGTTGGGTTTGCCGTATCAAATTTAAACACTACCCAAGGGAATTTATCATTGTCACTAATGGTGGTAAAATAGGCATTGCCACTGTCATCGGTTAACGCCAATAGCTCAGATGCCAAATATTGTGCATTTATATAACAGTTTGAGACAATTTGCTTATAGCCATCAAGTCCATTGCGGATCAATGCATAATAACCCGCAATAACCATTGCACTACCACGCGAGAAGTTGACATTAAAATCATAAAAGGATGCGCCAAGATAGGTGATTTCATAAATGAGACTAGAATCGACAATATCTTCATTTTTATAAACCACTAATCCTAAGCCCGCATATACCATACCAAATTTATGCATCGACACATTGATTGATTCAACGTGGCTTGAGCCACCGGGGTTGAGAATTGGATCAATGTGTTTAAAATGCCAATCATTATTGTCAGGATCGGTAAATGGCAATGTAAACCCACCACTAGCGGCATCCACATGAATTGGAATATAGATTTTGTTTGAGGTGTAGTAAGGAAAGTCATCCAAAGCAATAGTTTCCAATACCGTATTGATGTCGGCTACTGGGTCTTTTTCTGCGGTAAAAGTCGTCCCCACAATCGCTGGTACACAAAATACTAACTCTCTCACTTTTTTGAGTTTTAGTAGATCGTAATCTTCATCACCCTCTGCCGTTGCAGGAAAGAACCCACAATATTGACAAATTCTCAGATATGCTTCTAAATATGGTGTAGGAACATCGTTGTCTGCTTCTGTCAAACTTTGCAAATCAAACAATGTTGAATTAAGCACTGTAGTTAACTTAGTAGTGCTTAAAGTATATGTGTCGATTTCGTAATCAGGCGATCCGCTCTTATCAAAGCTAATTTCAACACCGGTGGCTCCAAAATAATTTTCAAACTTCTTAAAGCAAGTGTGAACTTCCCTTCCATAGAGAAAAATTGGTTTATCTATGCGATAAAAACTTGAAAGCGAAGAGTTTTCTAGACGGTCTTGCTATTTTAGCTCCCATTTTCTTCTAGCAGCAATCATACCCAAATGAATCGCTTGTGATGAACCTATCGGCACTGCGCCGACTAATTTAGTCCCGTCTTCAGGGTCAGTCGGAGCTGTGCCATTATACCAATTTTGTACCATTCTACCAACACGTCTGGCCATTTCGGCCGTTCTTGGATATTCAGCTTTATCAATGAACACTTTGCCTAATGTTCGTTGAATTAACGCATCGGCTTCTGGGTCCATATAATCAGTAATGTACGATCCTAGATCGGCACTGTTTCTAAAATCCATGTCTAGCTCGCCATCAATGAGCTTTTTAGCAACTCTTGGATCCATTGACGCTTGCGGTATTGCACTCTGGGGTAAAGAGGCTGAAAACTCATCAAATCCGTAAGTTGGGGTTAGATAGTCATCACTGGGTACATCAACTGGCGCAGCCTTGATATTTTTGTCGTGTTTATTCATTTCAATCTCCTAATTTAGTAAATTTAATGTTTTATTTAACGTCTTAGCATTGCTTCATATTCTAATTTTGTCACCAAAAAAATACCATTACGAGTGAAAAATTTAATTACAACCCTAACCTGTGCATAACACTAAAGTATAATATGTATCAAAAATACTTTACCAATGAGTATGATTTAGAATAGTTAGCGCTGTAATTATTTATAAAAATTGACGTCGATTCCTTCGAATAAATATCGAATAATTTTATAGTAAGTTGTTATAATAATTGAATTTTGAGTAGTTGGTTAAATCGTAATAAACGAGGATTTTGATGAAAATTCAAATCTATTGATGGTGGCATTAAAATTAAAAAGAGGGTAAAAAAAATACAAAAGATTTATATCTACAAATACATCTAAACCTTTATTATTTGGCATAAACTAATAATTACCGTAAAGGACAACTCAACATAAATATCAAATAAATTCATGAAAATACCGTGCCTGGGCTCTGTTGCAAATAATAAGAGTTTGATGTAAATTTCTGGTTTTATCGAGTTTCATATGAATTTATTCAAGCATCGCCACTTTCAATATAATATTATTATCTGGGCAATCCGTTGGTATTGTAAATATGGTATTAGCTATCGTGAGTTAAAAGAAATGCTTTATGAACGCGGTGTAACTGTCGATCATTCAACAATTTATCGATGGGTTCAGAAGTATGCACCTCTGATGGAAGAGCGTCTTAAATGGCACTGGCGTCCAAAGTCTGGTATCAGCTGGCAAGTCGACGAAACCTACATCAAGGTCAAAGGCAAATGGGTATATTTATATCGTGCGATTGATAAAGAAGGCAATACAATCGACTTTTATTTATCGACTAGGCGTAATGCTAAGGCAGCTTATCGGTTTTTAAGTAAGGCTTTGCGCGGCCTTAAAGACTGGCAAAAGCCTTCGACTATCAATACAGACAAAGCGCCATCATACGGCGTCGCCATTAAAAAACTAAAGAATGAAGGCAAGTGCCCAGAAGATTTGGAGCACCGACAAGTTAAATATCTAAACAACAGAATTGAAGCAGATCATGGCAAGCTGAAACGACTAATTATTCCCGTTCGTGGTTTTAAATCTATGAAAACAGCTTATACCCAAAGTGAGGGGCAGGCCCTGCCACAATCAAAGGTTTTGAAGTGATGTACATGTCCAAGAAAGGCCAATTCAAACTTTGGCTGCATGGAAATATGATTGATGCAGAAATCCGCCTAATAACCAATGAAAACCCGAAAATACTCGGCCCGAATTGCTATTTGCAACAGAGCCCAAAGTCTCATGATTGGAAATCGGAGGAAAATTTATGGCTAATGGATTTTTTAGCGCCATTTGGGTATGCTAAACATATAGCCAATGATATTAAGAAAAACATACATCCAAATGAGCATGTGAAGGCTTTTCCAATTTATAAAAGTGGAAAGCCAAAAAAATCTGGAACCTGTATGGTGATAATTACCATAAAAACAAGAAAAATTCGATGATCAATTAAAACCGTCTTTGGAATGAAATTTTGAGTGGTTGATAACAATTTCATTATCAACATTCCACTAACAACGCCTTCAATTTGATAAAATTTCTAGAATATCTTGAGCACTATGGATAATGCGTTCAATTAATACTTCATTTTTTTCAAAACGATATAATATTATATATCTTTTGTGGGGTGAAAATCTTAATTCCGGATGAACTTCTGAAAATATGGAATGTGATTCTGGAAACTGCCCCAGATTTTTACAATGGATACGCATTTTTTTAATAAACAATACAGCATTGATTGGGCTATCCAACGCAATATGACCCGCAATTAAATCAAGATCTATTACAGATTTATTAGAAAATATAACGGAAACCATTATTGATTTGTACCAATCATCGCAGAATATTTAGCTTCCAGGCGATCAAATACTGTATCAGCATCCTCACCATGGCCACTATCGATACCTTCTTGAAAAGCTTTTCTTAGTGTCTCTAATTTCATTTCTCGTTGTTCTTCGCGATCTTGTAGCAAACGTATAGCTTCTCTGATTACTTCGCTTTTTGAATTATAACGGCCAAGTCCTACAAGTTCATTTACAAACCCTTTCTGAGCATCCCCTAACACATAACTAGAAGCCATAATTTAATCCTTTATAATATATTCTATATATCATTATGCCACAGGTGATAATAGTTATCAATTCAATTCAAAAAAAGATTTAGTATACGCATTTATGACATGATTACCGAACTTGACCCAAAAAAATAACTGAGCTAAAGCTTATTTCTGGCGTACCCGTAAAAGCGTTTATTTAGACCAAAGATAGAACCGCACGAAATCATCTGATTAAACCATTTGATGATCAGCTTAATGGGGCATTTAGAGAAGAATGAATGAGATTGGTGACCGTAATTCGTCCGTGTAAATGTTTGAAGCTAGTTTGCAGGAGAGGATCAACACCTCTCCCAACCTGTCATTGTTAACCAGATAAAATCTGGTTTATTTGTTTAGTTCATTTTGAACTATTTTGCCTTGTTGTTTAATGAGTTTGATTAACTCAATAACATCTTCATTTGTTCTGTTTTCCATTTTTCTAGATTCTAGAATTCGACCAAGTTGCTCAATTAGACGGCTTTGATTTTGAATTAAATGTAACCGCTCTTTGCATTTTTCACATATTTGTGGTTTTGTCTTAGGTTGTTTCTCCTCAGCATTCACATCCACAACACAATCTGCTGTTAGTGCCGTGCCGTCAATTCCAATAGTCACCAAATGAAGCCCATTAGTTGCGTTTTTGGGTATTGGAAAGTCAATCAGAGCTTCTCCGCGACGATCCGTTTTTCCCTTGAATACTTCATCAGGACCAAAGAGCCCGTGAATTGGTTTTGAAGGCAGCATACCATCAAGTCGAATTGGAACCGTTTCACCAGGTCTACCCGTTTTTTGTGCAAAACAATGTGGGAAACTTGGGTCATCGAGTATCAAAATATTTCTGTCTTTTATGGTTTTCAGTATGTCAAATCTTTCACGATCTGGAGTGACGCCCGCTGTAACTGTAAATTCTTTACCCAATTCAATACCAAAGACTTTTGCGGGTAATGTAATAACAATTGTATCATAAACCGCACGTGGGGCATCTGGCCTGTCTAAAATAGGTTTTTGCCCTTTAACAACTCCATAAACGGGATACATTATTAGTCGACGTAAATCATATTCAATACGATCAGCCTTAAGTAATTCACCATTTTCTAGCTGCCAAGCAGTGCCCTTTATTTTACCATTGGTTAAACTTAGTTCAAAAAACGAGTCGAACTCTTCTTTACCAGCAATTTGAGTTGGAAAGCCAATTTGTTTATTCGCTTGATCTGCATTTAGGCCTTTTCCATCCTTACTTTTTAATGCCATAAATAACTTCATGTCTTTTGCATTTTTTGGTAATGAAGCTCGCAAACCAAGGCTTAGGTGAACAATATTTTTCTCTTTGTCTAGCACAGCATTAATAGAATTTAGTAATTGATACCGTTTAAGATCAAATTTAGGATCAACCTTATTGATGTTGACTAGGGTCATACCCACAAAATTACCAGGGTCAATTTGATTTGGCGGATCTATTTCAAGCCCAGAAACATTAAGCGAACTTGACCTTAAAATTGAAATTTCAGAATTATTTAAACCAATATTAGTGCCTAACAATGTCGGGTTCATTAAATTGGTAGCACCTGTTCTATGGAGCAAGCCAAGTGCATGGCCAGTTTCGTGTCCAACCAATATGTCCATAACGTCGGTGCCATATTGTATATTTCCTGCAGGAACATTCGGCGTTGGCGGTAAGGTTCTATCGGGCACCGTCGGGTAGAAATATTTATTATCTGCTACCATTATCCGCCCATTATAAGGCGCGGTGCAGATGTTTGTTGTAGTCGACTTCAAGCAACCTGCCCAACCAACTGGGTATCCCGAAAAATTACCTCCAATAACTGTTCCATAGTTACCATCTACATCATGAAATAAATTCACATTAACTGCAGTTACGCCAATACCGGCTTTACCTATTGCGCTCCAAGCATTGTCGCAAGAAATTATAGTGTCAGCAAATTCACTTCCAGTACCTAATTCTGTATTAACTTCTCCACGGACATCGCCTACTAATGCAGTAGTCGTATCTAAATCATTTATAATAGGAAAGCTAAGCGTACCCCATGAGTTTAATATTGCAGAACGCAATGTCAGATCTGCTTGTGGTAAGAAAATATTATCTGTCGGCCGCTCGTGTCTGCGCCATAATACAGAATCTGTAGTTGTATCACCATTGATATTTGGTGCCGTTGCTGCAGGACTTCCTTGCAATGCACACCATGCCATTGGAACGTGTAACACGTCACGTCCACCTTGGCCTATTCCTACTCCAAACGCAACCGAGGGCATGGTTGTCGCACACATGAGAGCCAATTTTAAATAATTTGAAAAACGCATAATAAACTCCTGAAAAATTTAGAAAAAATATACGGTAAGTAACTATATCAATCTTATCGATGTTAATAATATGCCCTATGGACAGAGCTCAGACATATTTTCGATATTTACAGGGCTTAGGTTAACTAGATTAATGACATTGATCAAATTCATTTTATTAACTAGTGATTAGGGTTTCTTAATTTATGCCACAATTCTTCTTTTCATATACAGGTAACAACAATATTGGGTCGAGTAAATTTCGAGATAAAATATTCTTGTCTTGCTTTATTAAATATAATGCATTTGTGTCATGATTGCCCAACTGTCTCTTATATTATAAATTAGTAGCCCATATAAATTATATACAATTTGATGTCTATCAAATCGATATTTCATCATTAGTGTACACATCTGTCTCCTAATCGATTTAGGATACACTTTTAATGGATGGCCGTTTTTTTAGGTATTTATAAGTAGGATTCTAGGCTCTGCTACAAATAATCGATGTTTGAATAGTTTCATGAAAAGCTCGACAAAGTCAGAAATCTACATCAAACTCTCATTATTTGTAACAGAGCCACAGAGAGGGTTGTAGGCTATTTTACTACAACAGTTTCTGTAGCGTCATCTTCAACAATTTTAGTTGCGGCCTCTTCTGCTGCCTTAGTTGCGGCTTCTTCAGCGGCTTTAGTTGCGGCCTCTTCGGCTGCTTTAGTTGCGGCCTCTTCAGCTGCTTTAATTGCGGCTTCTTCAGCGGCTTTAATTGCTGCCTCTTCTGCTGCTTTAATTGCTGCCTCTTCGGCTGCTTTAATTGCTGCCTCTTCCGCTTGTCAAGGGCAGAGTAAAACTCTACCACTAGGGCGGCGCAAAACAAGTCCACTTTGGTTTGACTGTTGATTTAAAA
>JABSRY010000619.1 GCA_013214985.1 Hyphomicrobiales bacterium | reverse complement strand
ATAGAGTTTTATTCAATAACAGAATAGTTTTATTTAATAACAGAATTTGTATAGAATTTATTGTTAGTTTTATTTCATCTGAGTTACAGTCAATTAGTGTTACGGAAAATGAGTCAATTAGTGCTACAGAAAATGAAATGGAAGGTTTTATGGCAAGATCATTAGACCTTGCAAACAAATTTAAATTTACACCAACACAAGTTCTACAAGCTCATGAAATGTTAGCTTTGACCGGTTTTGATAGAACAAAAATAAAAATTGCAATCCCTATTGTCTTAGAAGGAGCAATTGCCGGTGGTGATAAAATGGGGATTGAGACAGTTGCAGATAAAGTATCTGATATTCTACTCGCTATGAAAATGAACGATGATAACCCTGTTAAATTTGCAACTAATATGCAACGCATTATGGATGTAATTACTAGAACTGCTCAAATATCCAACACAAATATGGGCGAATTGTTTACGGCTATGAGGGACGCTGCACCTGTGTTTGGTTTACTTGACATGACAATTGAGCAAGGTGCGGCCTTACTCGCTACAATGGCAAATATTGGTTTTAAAGGTGAAAAATCTGGTGTTGCTACAAGGACGGGATTAATAAGGATGATAAATCCGCCAAAACCTGCTAGAGCAAGCCTTGCAGCACTTGGAATAAATATTAGTGATTATATTACCGTTGGTGAAGAACTAAAAGCTGAAACTGTTCAAAAAGCACTTGGAAGCCGAGGTATTAGAGCCGAACTATCTGATATTAAGTTAGTTTTAGATGATAAAAACCTAGAGGGTGATATTGAAAAAGTTACTCAAAAATTAACCGAAATTATTACCAATAAACTTGGTGACTCAAGTATTGAAGGGTCTAAAAAAGTTAATGATGCTGTTTTTAACACGTTAGTTAGTCGTGTTCAAAAATTAGATTTTGTTGGATATTTAAAAGCTTTACATGAAGCACAAGCCAGTGCTGCTGATATGGCCAATTTATTTGGTAAACGACATTTTGCTAAATTCTCAGGGCCTATTAAAGCAAAAGGTGATTATTCATATCAAACATATTTAAATAGAATAGAAACTGAAAACAAAGGTTCAACAAAACGTAAAGCAGTAACGATGCAAGAAGGTTTTTCGGGTCAATTTATGCAAATGAAGAGCTCCGCTGAAGCATTAAATATTACTGCTTGGGAAAGTGGTTTGGCTGAAACATTTACTGAAGGTATGAAGGATATTACTGAATTTTTAAGAGTGGTATCTAAAACTGATCCAGACACAATTGATACCATTGTAAAATCTATTGCTGGATTTGCCGTTGGTAAATACGCTATTGGTGCAATTGGTGACACAGCCGAAGCTATGGGCAATATTGGAGACGCCGTTAGTTGGGTTGGAGAATTTAATGCAGAAAAACTTGGACAGTTAAATGAATATATTAGAGGTTTTGGCGGTGGTGCTGAAAAATTTGCCGATTGGATGACTGGTGCAGGTGGTTTTGTCGCAAAAAGTATACCTTATATTGCCGGAATTGCAGCCGTTGGGGGTGCTTTATATTGGCTTAGTCGTCGGCATGATTATTTAGGTGAAGCAGCAGGTCGAAATGTTGATATATATAAAAAGGTACGTGCTGAATTCAACCTAACTGCTGATGCTGCATCT
The DNA here is from genome assembly GCA_013214985.1 of Hyphomicrobiales bacterium. GTDB lineage: Bacteria > Pseudomonadota > Alphaproteobacteria > Rhizobiales > OSC116 > OCS116. The sequence continues at coordinate 438 of JABSRY010000619.1, read as the reverse complement.
ACTGTTCTTGATGTAAATGCAACTGTAGCAAGATTTAATGCTGTTGAAAGGTTGCAACAAGAAAAAGAAACAAATGTAAACGCAAAAGACCAATTTATGGACCAGTTTTATGAAAAAATTGAATGGCATGTTAATTGGTCTACGGGTGGTACTCGTAATACTAGTAAACTTGCCCCTGCTCCCAAAACTGAATGGGAAGGACAATTAGCTACTGTGTTTAGAAGACTTGAAGGAACACATAGGAAATTTAAAGATGATAAAATTTCTTTAGTTGAATCTGTCAGGATTATGACTGAAATTGCTAGAAAATTTCCTGAATCTACTGAAACCGTTAAAGAAATAATAAAAGATTTTAGAAAACTTGAAACATCAAACCGTGCCGTTAAGTCATTTGAAAATTTAATTATTGAACTCGATAAACAAATTGCGAATGTTAAC
>JABSRY010000618.1 GCA_013214985.1 Hyphomicrobiales bacterium | reverse complement strand
GCCGATCTAGCTGTATCGCCAGCCAAGCGGCGTTTACCCGCCTCTAAAAACTCTTTCGACCATTTGTAATAAATACCTTGAGCTATGCCTTCTTGGCGACATAGCTCGGCAATCGATTCCACACCGCGCAATCCGTCTAATACAATACGGATCTTTTCTTCGGCTGAATATTGTTTACGAGTGGCGCGGCGAATGTCCTTGATTACCCGCGCACCTTTGGTGGGTTTGGATGTTGGTCTTGTTGTCATCTTCACTCCTTCAGAGCGTTACGATGAACCAAAACTATATCTTATGCAACTAAACCAATCTGTTCCATAGAAGCTGACGATTTACACCCAAGACTCTACGCCTAAACGGATCTAGATTGGAGGCAAGGTCAAGATGGATGAAAATAAGAGGCTTTGATCAACTGAAAGTTACCATCGCAGGTACTAATTATGTGGACGAGATAGCACAAAATGAGATACACAATAAAATTGTGAGGTATGCTAACTAAAACACCATAAATCACTTTTGGGCATAGCCCAATAATTAATAAGGTAAGCTTTATAATGAGTAAGGGACGTAAATTAGGTAAACCAACGATTGCAGATGTAGCAGAAAAAGTTGGCGTCAGTTCGATTACTGTTTCAAGGGCCATAAGTAGTCCTTCAAAAGTTTCCAAAAAATTACAAAAACTTATCCAACATGCCATTAAAGAAATTAATTACGTACCAGACCTTAATGCTCAAGCTTTAGCCTCAGGGCGAACTAATATAATTGGAGTAATAATACCTTCACTAAGTAACAACATATTTTCAGACGTTCTAAAAGGGATTTATGAACTAGCAGAGCAAAAACAATATAGAATTATCATTGGCAACACTAGATATTCCTCTAATGAAGAAACTAGGCTGATTAAGCTTTTTATGAACCAAGGTGTGTCTGGTCTAATCATTACAGGTATTGATCAACAAAAAACTGTACATGATTTGTTAAAAAATGTAGATTACCCAATCGTACAAATAATGGAATATACAGATAACCCTATTGATATGTTGGTTGGCTTTGATCATTTTGCTGGCATGTATGAGCTCATAACTCACATATTGGATCAAGGGTATAAAAAGATAGCTTCAATTACTGCTAGATTGGACCCTCGCGTAATGCGTCGTATGAGTGCATATAAACAGAAATTAATTGAACACCAAATATACGATCCTAAATTACAAGCTTGCAGTAAAGCACCCTCATCGGTCTCTCTTGGGAAACAAATGGCACTAGAGCTACTGCTCAAAAATCCGGATATAGACGCAATTGTTTGCTGTGGTGACGATTTAGCTTTGGGTTGCCTTTCCGCTTGTACAGAACTTGGTTTAAATGTACCTGAACAAATTGGTATTTCTGGTTTTAACGATCTAGAATTTATGCAAGCAATGACTCCACCTCTTACGAGTGTTCAAACATTTCGTGAAGAGATTGGTTATACTGCTATCGACATGATATTAAAGAGAATTAATAAAGAAGAAATTCCTCAAAAAGCTATTGATATTGGGTATAAGCTTCAAAAGCGGAAAAGCACAATAAATTAGTAAAAATCACAATTTGATAAAAAAATTAAGGTCTCGTGTTAAATATACGCCGTTTATTTAGTTGACTATTGACAAAATGTTAGCGCTGTCATATTAATGTTAGCGCTGTCATATAGTGATGCTATTAAATAACTATAATGTTATTGTGATATCTGAGCTATTTGCTGCCAAAAGTAAGAGTGAAAATAATAACAAAACATCAATACCAAAGAGGGGTTTTAAATGTTTAATAAATTGAAATCAGTGGCGACAATATTTACGTTGTCGGTCGCTTTAACAAATATGGCATTTGCTGCTGAATATAATTTAAAATTTCAGTCGAGTGATAACTCGGGCAATCCTAATTTTAAGATCAAACAGCAATGGACCGAGCGTGTTGCTACCATGAGTAATGGCCGCATAAAGATTGAAATGTTGCCAGTTGGATCTATTGTCAAACACACGGAAACGCTTGATGCAGTATCGGCTGGTGTACTGGATGGTCATGTAACCGCAACGGGCTACTTTTCAGGCAAAGAT
>JABSRY010000617.1 GCA_013214985.1 Hyphomicrobiales bacterium | reverse complement strand
TTCCGGGACACCATAACTGATAATTTCAGAATCATTACTGATAAAAATTACCAGTTAATTGGGTGACAGGAGTATAGAATATTGCGTGAGCATTATCCACAATTTATGGAAGTTCTAAAATTTCAAATAACTAGCCGTAGGGAATTTGATCGCTTGGTGAAAATCGCTCCTGGTTCTTTAACGGATTTGCAACGGGCGGCTCGGTTTTTATATCTGCAAAAAACATCATTTGGCGGCAAGGTATCTGGTCAAAACTTTGGCGTTAGTAAAGACCGTGGTGGCCGTTTTGATTTTACCAAAATAGCACCGATGCTTATGAGCGCTTGGCTGGTGTGACTATTGAGAATTTAAGCTTTGAAAAGTTCATACCGCGCTATGATAAATCAACCACATTATTTTATATAGATCCACCCTATTACACAAATGAAAATGACTATGGCAAAGACCTATTTAAACGCTCTGACTTTGAAGTGTTAAACGAGCTTTTAAAAGGGCTTAAAGGTAAGTTTATACTGTCATTAAATGACAGGCCAGAAGTGCGAGAAATATTTAAATCATTTGATTTTGAAGGGGTGAGCTTGAAATATTCTATTGCTAAGAATGCCACTAACAAAGTGGGGGAGCTGATAATTTCAAATTAACTCAAGAATAAAAATGAAATATTTTACATCAATAATTAGTTGTTATAAAAGATATAGACTAATTACTGTTTTTATATATTGATCAATGGGTGGGTAGTCATGAAAATAAAGGGAATTTATCTAATTTCAGGTGGTTTGGAATTAGAAAGATATGTTAGTACTATTGAAAATGAATTTCATAACAAGCCTAACGACTGGGCAAATTATTTAAATCAAAGTTTTGATTACCGATCAATGATCCATAATAAGTTTAAAGGGCAGCATCAATATGATATAAAGAACTTTATTCGTCTTTTAGAAGAAGATATTTACAATAGAATAGACGATCAGAAAAAATACGAATTTTTGGCGGATCTAACTGATGAAGGTATTCCAGAATATTTCAACTTTTTTGTATCTCACTTAACGATTCATAGCGATATTTTAAGTTCTATTTCAACGGAAATTGAAAGTATTGAAGCAAAAACAATTTTAAGTATGGTATATCAAAATATCATTTCAAATTTAGAACTATATTTTTGTAGATATTTTACATATTTAGTAATGTGTAATAAAAAGCCAAAACAACGATTTTTGACGAGTATTATTAATAAGTCGAATTCATTATCTATTCAATTAGATAGGGATCTTCGGGTAATTAATTCTAACAGTATTATTATTGATTACGTAAATTCTTCTCAATGCAATTGGAATATTATACAAACAATTGACTGCAGATTTAATGAATTTCTTTCGCTTAGTCTTTCTTTACCCAAGAAGTGTAGTTTGCAAAATGAAATAGCAATTCGTAACGACTTGACCCATAGAAATGGGCACGACAAAAATGGTTTAGATATTCGACCTAGTTACGAACAGGTCTCCGATCTCTATGAAAAAGTTGCAGATATCTGTACAAAAGCTAATGATAGTATTCTAGCTTCAAATATACATCTTAATTGGGATGACTAATAAATGTAGAAATTTAAATTTGGGTGATGATTTAGAACCATATATCAAATATACAAAGGCCTCTGGCCGCACATGGGTTGGGTTGTAAAGTATGGGTATGATTGTTGATGAGGCTTATATCCAAGGCTAAGAGATTTTTAATTTAAAAGAGGCTGATTTTCAGTTAATACCGTTACCGTAACGATTATTTAATCATCATCATAAAACGCCACCAGAAGGTATCAGATTTTCGCACGCCACGGTATCAAGCTAAGTGTCGCAGCAGTATCACGCAAAACGCCGCGCTACAAATGGTGTGAATCGCCATCATAACCTCGCGTTTTGGATTAGTATGCAACACAGCCTAAATAATGTGCCACAAATGTGCCACAAATGTGCCACAAATGTGCCATTATAAAACGCAAAAAAGCCCTTTGTCAAATTAAGGGCTATGCTATTGTTATGTTTGGGTATTTTTGGTTGCGGGGGCTCGCAAGCCGCTCAGTCTTTTATTTAAAAGAT
>JABSRY010000616.1 GCA_013214985.1 Hyphomicrobiales bacterium | reverse complement strand
CTCAATCATCGAATATTATTATAAAGATGATGATCTTAATGACCCAATGGTAACTGATGAACATATTACTGCGTTCGAATGGGCAACAGCAAGCGAATTAGAAGATATTGTCGCAACCACTTTGCGTGTAAACGATTTTTTATCAGGTCTTTTTCAAGCAGTTGGCATTCAATTGGTCGACTTTAAGCTAGAATTTGGCCGCCATATCGAAGATGGCAATATGCGCATTATATTAGCCGATGAATTTAGCCCAGATAATTGCCGCCTGTGGGACATCAAAACAGGCGAAAAACTCGATAAAGATCGCTTCCGCCAAAATCTTGGTGGTTTAGTCGATGCTTATCAAGAAGTTGCGCGCCGCCTAGGCATATTAAATGAAAATGGCGATGTCGCAGAAGATGATGAGTCTACAAAAAAAGACCGCCCTACCCTAGTTAAATAAATTATAAATTAAGCAGCATTTAGCTTCTACACTTTTCAATGCAACCCAACAAATGGAAACAAAACCATGAAAGCACGCATCACTGTTACCCTAAAAAGTGGCGTATTAGACCCACAAGGTAAAGCCATTAACAACACATTAGATGATTTAGGCTTCGAAGGCATCAATAAAGTCCGCCAAGGTAAAATCTTCAATATCGAAATTGCCGAAACAGATAAAACCAAAGCCGAAGTGCAATTAAAAGAAATGAGCGAAAAGCTTTTGGCAAACATGGTTATGGAAAATTACGAAATCGAACTTTTAGATTGAGGTGAATCCGATGCAAGCAAGTGTAATTGTTTTTCCAGGTTCAAATAGCGACAGAGATGTGCAAGTGAGCCTAAAAAATGCCACAGGCAACGAAGTAAACATGGTTTGGCATGGTGATAGCGACATCCCAAAGTCAGACCTTATCGTTTTACCGGGTGGCTTTTCTTATGGCGACTATTTGCGCAGTGGCGCAATTTCTGCCAAAAGCAACATTATGAAGGCGGTAATAGCCGCTGCCAATAAAGGCACACCCATTCTTGGTATTTGTAATGGTTTTCAAATTCTAACCGAAGCAGGTTTGCTGCCAGGCACGCTAACCCGCAATGCTAACTTAAAATTCATCTGTAAAGATGTGTATTTACGTGTCGAAAATAACGAAACCATCTTCACAAAAAGATATAATGAAGGCGCGGTTATTCGCATCCCCGTTAGCCATCACGATGGCAACTATTTTGCAGATGACGAAACACTAAATGCCATCGAAGCCAACGGTCAGGTAGCATTTCGCTACGCAACAAAAGATGGCGCAGTAAACGATGATGCAAATATAAATGGCTCACAACGCAACATTGCTGGCATTTATAATGAAAGCAAAAACATTTTAGGTTTAATGCCCCATCCAGAACGCTTAGATCAGGCATTGCTTGGCGGTACAGATGGTGCACATCTATTTAATAGCCTCGTAGAATCTCTTGCTTAGGGTAAAAAAATTATGACTTATACTGATATAGTAACCAAAGAAGTTGTTAAAGAACATGGCCTAACAACCGATGAATATGACATTATTGTAGACCGCTTAGGCCGCGCGCCAAACTATACAGAATTAGGCATTTTTTCTGTAATGTGGTCAGAACATTGTTCTTATAAATCTTCAAAATTTTGGCTTAAAAAACTGCCAACAACTGGCGATTGCGTCATTTGTGGTCCGGGCGAAAATGCAGGCATTATCGATATTGGAGACGGCCAAGCCGTTGTCTTTAAAATGGAAAGCCACAACCATCCGTCTTTTATCGAGCCTTATCAAGGCGCGGCAACAGGCGTTGGTGGCATCATGCGTGATGTGTTCACAATGGGCGCACGCCCCATCGCAAATATGAATGCACTACGTTTTGGCGAGCCAGACAATCATAAAACACGCGTTTTAGTAAATGGCGTGATCGCAGGCATTGGCGGGTACGGCAATTGCATGGGCGTACCAACCGTTGGCGGCGAGCTTAATTTCGACAAAAGCTACAATACAAATAATCTAGTTAACGCTATGTGCGTTGGCCTTGCCGATACCGATAAAATATTTTACTCAGCTGCCGCAGGTGTTGGTAACCCAGTGGTTTATGTCGGTTC
>JABSRY010000615.1 GCA_013214985.1 Hyphomicrobiales bacterium | reverse complement strand
ACGAAGACGCTCCGCAATCGTTAATTTTGACTTATTCATTGTCTTATTTGGCATTCAACCGTTCCTAACTGGCGGATTTATTGAACTCCTATTATATATTAGCTTGCCGAATAAGTGAAGATATTGTTTTTAATTAGTGCAAAAATTACATTTATGAAAATAAATTTACAAAAATTCTATTGACTTTACATAGTTAATGAAAATATATTTACATAAATGTCGCCGTAAAGACAAACATATGTCTGCGCCGAAAAGATGGAAAATATTGTTATGGTTATGAATACACATTCGCAATTTACAAGCGTCTATAATGCGTGCACCAAACCGCGTTATATTCTAATTTGTGAACATGCAAGTAACTTTATACCAGAATATTATAATAGTTTGGGTGTCGGTTCCGAAATTACCAACAGCCATGTCGCCTATGATCCAGGCGCTTTGGAAGTAGCAAAACTTATGGCAAAAAGCCTTTGCGCGCCTCTTATCACGCAAAATGTTTCTCGCTTAGTGTATGATTGCAATCGCCCTCCTAATGCAAAAAGCGCCATGCCTTCTAAAAGCGAAATTTACGACATTATTGGCAACCAAAATTTAAGTGAATCACAGCGAGCTGAACGGGCAATAAAATTCTATGCGCCTTTTTGCAACTTAATATCCTCGATTATCGACACCGAAATTAACCAGCAAAACTATCCAATCATCATCACCATTCATTCTTTTACCCCCATTTATTATGGCAAAAAACGAAATTTAGACATCGGCATATTACATGATGATGATAGCCGTTTCGCCGATGAGATATTAAAACTAACCGATTTACAGCAAAATTTACAAATTAAACGAAATGCACCCTATGGCCCAGAAGATGGTGTAACCCATAGTTTAAAACTTCATGCCCAATCACGCGGTTTAGCAAATGTCATGCTCGAAATTAACAATAGCATAATAGCCAATGCGACCACGCAAAAAAGCATAGCCAATTTGTTAAGTGACTATATGCGCCAAGCCGCCGATAATTTAACTATTGAAAAGAGGGATTGATGCCAAACGCAATTAGAATCTACGTTAAATATGTAGAAATCGTCAATTATCGAGTTGGGCGATTTGCCATGTATTTGATTTTTGTGCTCATGGGCGTATTGCTCTATTCATCTATTTCAAAAACTTTTTTTATGCCCTCACTTTGGACCCTCGAAGTCGCGCAATTTACCATGGTGGCCTATTACATTTTAGGTGGGCCATATGCCATGCAGTTGGACGATCATGTTCGTATGGATTTGCTTTACGAAAACTGGTCACCAAAAACCAAAGCGGCCGTCGATGCCGTAACCATATTATTTTTATTATTCTACCTAGGTGTATTGCTGCATGGCGGCATTTTAAGTACCGAATATGCCATTAAGTATGGCGAACGAAGTTACAGTTCATGGGCGCCCTATATGGCACCGATTAAGATTTTAATGTGTTTTGGCATTTTGCTAATGATATTACAGAGCGTTGCGGTTTTCTTTAAAGATATCGCCAAAGTTCTTGAGAAGGAAATATAAGATGTCCTATGAGTTAATCGCAGTTTTAATGTTTGCATCTATGATGGTTATGTTGATGACTGGCAAACGCGTATTTGGCGCAATTGGCGCGGTGGCTGTTATCTCAGCCATTGCATTATATGGTGTGGGCGGTTCTGACTTAGCATTTACAGCCAGTATTAAATTAATGAAGTGGTATCCCCTATTAACCTTACCTTTATTCATTTTTATGGGCTTTATGCTGTCAGAATCGGGCATCGCCGATGATTTATATAATATGTTCCATGTTTGGATGGGGCCATTAAATGGCGGCTTGGCCATCGGCACCATCTTGCTAATGGTGCTAATTTCAGCAATGAATGGGTTAAGCGTCGCAGGTATGGCCATTGGCGCATCCATCGCCATGCCCGAGCTGTTGCGGCGAGGTTACGATAAAATCATGGTTACAGGGGTTATTCAGGCAGGTAGCTCACTGGGTATTTTAGTACCACCATCCGTCGTATTGGTTTTATATGGTATGATTGCCCGCCAACCTGTCGGTAAATTATGGCTTGCTGGCGCTATTCCTGGC
>JABSRY010000614.1 GCA_013214985.1 Hyphomicrobiales bacterium | reverse complement strand
CACAAGCTACAGCGTCTGTAATATATGTTCCTGCACCATTTTGTAAAGATGCTATTTTAGAAGCAATAGATGCTGGTATCAAATTAATTGTTACAATCACCGAAGGTATCCCAACTTTAGATATGTTAGAAATAAAGGTTAAATTAGATGAGTCTAAAGTGAGAATGATTGGACCTAATTGTCCTGGGGTTATTACGCCAGGTGAATGTAAGATTGGAATTATGCCTGGTCATATTCATTTACCTGGAGAAGTAGGTATTGTTTCTCGTTCAGGTACATTGACTTATGAAGCGGTAGCACAAACAACTGCCGAAGGTCTAGGTCAATCCACTTGTATCGGTATTGGTGGTGACCCTGTAAACGGCACAAGCTTTATCGATTGTTTAGATATGTTCTTGCATGATGAAGAAACCCAATCAATCGTTATGATTGGTGAAATTGGCGGCAGTGCAGAAGAAGAAGCTGCTGAATTCCTAATGCAACATAAAATCAAAAAACCTATCGTTGGTTTTATTGCTGGTCGTACAGCACCTCCAGGCCGTACAATGGGTCATGCTGGCGCTATTATTTCTGGCGGCAAGGGCGGCGCAGAAGATAAGATTGCAGCAATGCAAGAAGCTGGTATTCGCGTTTCACCAAGCCCAGCAATGCTTGGTAAAACACTGGTTGAGCTGCTAAAAGGCTAATATTGTGCGGCACTTTTATGTGCCGCTCATTGCATACGCTGTTAACGGTTTAATGTTTAGACAAATTATTTGTTGATTTTTCTTTCGAGAAGCCGTTAACTTAAAAATGTTAACCATATATTTTACTTTTTTGACAATGGTATATGGAGAGCACAGGGGCGACCATAATTAAATGGTTGTTATGATTGAAATATAACTGATCGAGAAAGCTCTAATAAAAAATTGGGGTTTTTATATAGAGCTTTTGCGAGTGTTAAACTCAAGGGATTGGGCTTGAAGCTCAGTCAAGCAATATGGCAAAGCAGGAACAGAACGAGGCATTTGATCGCACGTCGTTTCTTTATGGTGGTAACGCTAGTTTCATCGAAGATCTTTACGCTAATTATAAAGAGAATCCAAACTCAGTAGATGCCGGTTGGCAAGCATATTTTTCAGAATTGGGTGACGATGCCGATGACGTTGCAGATAATGCATTAGGCGCATCGTGGGATAGACCCGATTGGCCACCTGTAGATGTTTCAGAAGATACCGCTGCATTAAGCGGCAATTGGAGCTCTTTTGAAGCAAGTATTTCTCAAAAAATTGCTGCAAATGCAAAAGCCGCTTCTAAAAAATTAGAAATTAATTCGGGCGTTAAGCCATCAACAACTTCCAGTGCACCGAGTGCTTCTGTAGAAGATGTTAAACAAGCCACATTAGATTCCATTCGTGCAATTATGATGATTAGGGCATTCCGTGCTCGGGGTCATTTAGCCGCAGATCTTGATCCGCTTAAAATAGAAACCCGCTCTGTAGAAAAGGTGCTAACTGCCGAAGCTTATGGCTTCACACAAGCCGATTATGATAGACCGATATTCATTGATAATGTTTTAGGGCTTGAATATGCCAGCATCAGAGAAATTTTAGTTATCTTAATTCGTACCTATTGTTCAAAAATTGGTGTCGAATTTATGCATATTACCGACCCTGAACAAAAAGCATGGTTGCAACATCGTATCGAGGGTAAAGACAAAGAAGTTCAATTTACCAAAGAAGGCAAAAAAGCCATCCTTAATAAATTGATCGAGACACAAGGTCTTGAGAACTTTATTGATAAAAAATATACTGGTACAAAAAGATTTGGCCTAGATGGCGGTGAAGCATTAATTCCCGCACTTGAACAAATTATTAAAGTTGGCGGGCAAAATGGCGTTAAAGACATTGTGCTTGGCATGCCACATCGTGGCCGTTTAAATGTAATCACCAGCGTTATGGCAAAACCATATCGCGCATTGTTTCATGAATTTAGGGGCGGCGCTTCTACACCCGATGAAATTGATGGCAGTGGCGATGTGAAATACCATTTAGGTGCATCTTCCGACCGTGATTTTGATGGCAATAAAGTGCATTTATCACTCACCGCCAATCCATCTC
>JABSRY010000613.1 GCA_013214985.1 Hyphomicrobiales bacterium | reverse complement strand
ATGGATGGTTTCGAAGTTTGTCGACGTGTCAAGAGCAACCCAGATACGCAACATATCCCCATTATTATGGTTACAGCACTCGATCAAGGTTCAGATAGATTAGACGGGCTCGAAGCGGGCGCAGATGATTTTTTAACCAAACCAGTTAATGATATTGCACTTTTTGCGCGGGTTAAAAGCTTAGTAAGGTTAAAAGTTGTAGTCGATGAATTACGCATGCGAACCAACACAGGTGAGCAAATGGGCGTTCCAATGTCGAGTATTTCACCGCCCCCTGAAGAATTAAGCGGTCGAATATTGGTTGTTGAAGATGATCAAAGGCTAGTTGATAAAATGTCAGAAAGCTTAACCGCCAATGATATGCATGAAGTGACTTTTATGTCAGATTCAAAAGAAAGTTTATTTCTTGCTGCCTCTCAGGCATTTGACTTGGTCATTATTTCCTTAGATTTAGATGAAGTCGATGGATTGCGGTTATGTTCTCAGTTCAGATCTTTTGAAAAAACTAGAAATATACCCATTCTTGTCATTGTAAATGATAACGACCCTCAAAGATTGGTGCGCGCCCTAGACCTTGGGGTTAGTGATTATATTTCTCATCCTGTTGATAGCAATGAATTGTTAGCGCGAGTTAGGTCGTCATTAAAACGTAAATGGTATTCAGATGAACTGCGCCAAAGTTTGGAGACAAGCATGGAGTTGGCGATCAAAGATTCGCTTACAGGCATGCATAATAGGCGCTATATAGAAAGCAATTTAAATAGCACATTCAATACTTCAAAGAAAAATGGAAAGCCACTTTCACTATTATTATTAGATATCGATTTTTTCAAAAAAGTTAATGATAATTATGGGCATGACATTGGGGATGAAGTGTTAAAAGAATTTGCGGTTAGAATTTGTCGTGGTGTTCGTGGTATTGATATGGCCGCACGCTTGGGTGGTGAAGAATTTTTAATTATTTTACCAGAAACCGAAAACGATACCGCATTGAGAATTGCCGAAAGATTGCGTGCAGATATTGCGGATGAACCGTTTAAGAATTTGACAGATTGCGAAGATCTAAACATTTCTATGAGCGTCGGCGTTTCTTCCATTAAAAGAAGTGATGATAAAGCTGAAAATATATTAAAACGTGCCGATTTAGCTTTATATGACGCTAAAAAGGGTGGTCGTAATAGGGTAAATAACTTTAATGATTAGTTGGTAGAGCTTTATGACCCCTAACTTAATGTTTATTCATTTTAATTATTAGCGGTCGAACATGCAATTTTCATTTCGTCCGCAAATAGCCGCATGCGTCTGTTTAGACGCCTTTTCTCAGAATGTACTAAAAAAATTCCAAATTCTGGCGATTTTAAATCGGTTAAGAGTGGCGCTAATTCGCCCGTTTCAATCGCTGATTGGCAAATAAATTCAGGCAATTTTGATATGCCCAAACCACTTTTTACGGCATCTAATAGGAATGTACCGCTGTTAGAGTTTAACGATGGTTGAAACTCTAACGTTTGCATCTTGCCCTTAGAATTTTTGAATGACCAGCTAGACCGTCTGGTGGCGCCATAATCCAACAAATCATGCTGTTTTAGGTCGCTTAACTGTGTCGGCGTTCCCTTGCGCGCTAAGTAAGATGGAGATGCGAATATTTGATGATTGATCGATCCAATTCGAGCTGCGACTAAATTAGGTTCCAATTCAGATGCAATCCGTATCGCAAAATCATAATTGTCGCGTAATAGATCAATCTTTCGATCGTCAAAATCTACCATCAGTTGAATTTCTGGGTGTCTAATTTTAAAAGCAATTAAAGCTGGGTTAAGAAATGATTGTCCAAATTCTCTAGGAACGGACACAATCAGCGGGCCAGCAAGGCTTTGCGCCGCCTCGGTAAAGTCATTTTCAACTTCCTCGACCTCGTTCACAACTTCTACAGCCCGCTGATAGAGTTCTTGCCCAGTTGAGGTCACTTCCCAATTTCCTGGGTTACGATTTATTAAACGCACGGCATATCGTTCCTCGAGCATGGCCAAGCGGCGACTAACTGCAGATTTGGCGATATGTAAATTTTCGGCAGCACCAGAGACACTGCCACGTTCGACTAT
>JABSRY010000612.1 GCA_013214985.1 Hyphomicrobiales bacterium | reverse complement strand
AACTGACTATTAGACCATTTAACTTTTTTGATAGAAACCCATCTATGGATGTGCCGCCTTATTTTAAGGGCATAGAGCATTTACCAACCAAACCACCAGTAAAAACCAACAAAAAGTAATAATATATATGAAAAATAGTAATATAAATCAATATGATATTGTAATATCTGGTGCTGGTTCAATAGGTTTAGTGCAAGCCCTACTTTTGGCAAAACATGATATAAAAATAGCAATAATTGATCCAAAGCCCCTAGAAGCAATTACCAAAGTAGATGACACTCGAAATATTGCATTGATGCAATCATCGCTTAAGGTGCTTAAATATCTTGGAATTTTCGATAAATTTTACACGAAGTCTCGTCCATTGAAAAAACTTCATATTGTCGATGCAACAAATCGGTTATTACGTGCACCCGAAGTGGTGTTTTCTGCAAATGAACTAGATATTGAATACTTTGCTCTAAATGTACCTATGGGTGCAATATTAACGACTTTATGTGCCGAACTGCCAAAGCATAGCAATGTTACCTGTTTATTTAATAACAAAATAGAAAAGTTAGAGCAGCAAACTAGTTCAATGGCGCTTACACTGAGTGATGGGTTGGTTATTAATACCAAGCTCTTAATAGGTGCAGATGGTCGAAATAGTGTTGCGCGTAAATTTGCAAATATTGATATTACTACAAAACTATATCCGCAAACTGCATTGGGTTTTGCATTTAAACATGATAGGGATTTGGGTGATTTTTCTGTAGAGTTTCATCGCAAAAACGGCCCCTTTACCCTTATACCAATGCAAAACCCAGAAAAAGGGTTTCAGACGAGCTTAGTCTGGTCCGAATCACACCAAGACGCAGAACGCATTAAAAATCTTCCAAAACCAGAACTAGCCGAACTTATTAATAAAATTAGCAATGGTATTGTTGGTAAAATAACCGAAATTGGCTATATTGCATCTTTTCCATTAGCCAATATTCATTGTTCAACCTACGCCCAAGACAGAATAATATTAGTCGGTGAAGCGGCGCATATTCTACCGCCAATTGGCGCACAAGGTATGAATTTAGGGTTTCAGGATGCCGCAATTGTAGATGATCTAGTTCTCAATAGCATAAAAACTGATAGCGATGTTGGCAGTGATTTAGTGATGAAACAATACACAAAACAACGTAAAATGGACATTAATACCCGAGGTAAAGCAACTGACTTGTTAAATATAAGCTTATTGAGCAATTTTATTCCGATGCAGTTTGCGCGCGGTATGGGCCTGTTTATGTTGCAAAAATCAAAAACTATGCGGGTGAAAATTATGCAAAAAGCATTGCACCCGCTCGGCAGAACACCGACATCAATGCTCTAGATTATGCTAAGATTTTAGCAACAATATATCGACATAGTAAATTACCATAGATATTGTGCCGACCGAAATTAAGGTGCCAAATAACGTAATAGATGACACCGTTTCTGCATCTTTATCATATTGTCTTGCTAGCATGTAAACAGTTAATGCGGTTGGTAAACTACCCATAATAATGGCCGTTGCTGCCCACACCGGTGTAAATATACCCAATGAAACTATAACGACAGCGACCAATACAGGGTGTATAATAAGCTTCATTACAATTAGAAATAATTTATTAAATGTAATGCCCGAAAATTTAGAGAGTGATAAAGAAAGACCTAAAGAAAACAATGCGGTAGGGATTGCAGACTTGCCCAATTGATCTGATAGGTTGACAATTAAATTGAGCGTATTTATGCCAAATGCCGAAACCAAAATACCAATAATCGTTGCTATTAAAAACGGGTTTTTGATAAGTTCTAACAGACCATAGCCAAGTCGTTTTAAAATCGAACCACCATCATTTCTGCCTGCAATTAGTGGTACAATAATAAAATGGATAATATTATCAAAGGTAAGAATTAATGTTGCTGGAATGATGGCGTCTTCGCCCAACAAAGCCACCATTAATGGTATGCCCATATAGCCGACATTGCCAAAACTACTGCTTGTTGCATATAAACAAGTGAGGTAGTCCCCAATAATGAGACAGTGACTTAAGCTACAATTTTTGCTTGACTGGTTTTTAACCGGACGAGGAAA
>JABSRY010000611.1 GCA_013214985.1 Hyphomicrobiales bacterium | reverse complement strand
TGCTTGTGCCATTTTTGTATCTCCTTGTGTTTTGCAAGTCGTTTATCGTCTTGCTATGCGCGATCGTTGGGACGTGCGAATAACAATTAAACCCGAAGGGCGAGCCTTAGCGGAGACTGCCAGAATGAATTTTTTTGGCTACGAAGTAGCGTGCGCGAGGAGACTGCAAGTCGGGGAAAAAAGTTTATTCTGGTGGTTTTAATTGTTATTCGCTCGTCGTAGATCTAAAAGCAAAGCAAGTCGATGAATGACTTGCATAGCGACAACTAGGAGAAGCAAAAATGGTGCAAGCAATTGATTAAGGCGAGTCGTGAGTTTGGATTTATGCTTTATTGGCAATGATGAATATGAGAAATTAAATCAATCTTGTTCCAACAGATGCAATGGTAATGCCCCAAATTGGCCTGTTTTATCCTGGCAACCAACTGAAATTGGTGGCGGCTGGAAACGGAGTTCATTGAATAAGATTCAGAATTTTCTGTTGTTTGCCATTATTACTTGCCTAACTATATGCAAATTTAGGCAAAGCCGCAGGCCAAGATGATGAAAACCTAACGGTTTACTCGTTACCCAATCCAATAGACAATAGCCCTCGCATCTTCGGATGGGGGGGGGTAATTTTTGACCCGCCTTTGACGGCATAATAGTCCGCTAACAGATAGCCATTTGTTCAATTAATTTGTCAAACGATTGAAATACCACAAGTCGCAAGCATTTGCTCGCTTAAATCCTTTGATATTTTAAGGCCAGTTATGGACGCACACTTATCAAAATCAACTTCGAATATTTGAATTCTTTCAAGAGTTAACCCATGCAAGGTCGAATGGCGAAAACTTACATCATTTAACTGACAATCACTGAATCGTGTATTTACAAACGAGCATTCGCTTAAATCCGTAGATGTAAAATCACACTCTTCAAATTGCAACCCTGACAGATTATTGGCGTTTAACATCATGTTCTGCATTTTAGATTTTGTTGCTTTCAATCCGTTAAAATATGCACCCTTCGCCTTGCTGCGCGCAAAGGTGCATTCATAAAATGCAGAGTTTTTGAGGCTGCTTTTATTGATTGAGACACCAATGAAGGAGCTATTCTTTGCAATCAAAGACGGGAAATGGCATTCAACAAACTCACAGCCATTTAATTTTACATCGCGAAACACAAGGTTGTTCAGGTCATTTTCTTCGATATTGCAATTGTTAAAGCTGGCTTTACTCAGGTCACATTGATTAAAAATGATCTGTTTGAATTGGCAATTTTCAAATTTTGCATTGGAGAATTTACAATTATAAAACTCTAGACCTTCGAAAACACAGTCAGTAAAAGTCATTTGTTCAAATGACCAATTTTCGGGTGATCGGGTTTTAAAATATTGTGTGATGGCCTGATCTTCATTACACGCATCTCGAATATCGGTATTTATTGTGCGATTTCCCATGTATCAGCCCGTATAGTATTATTTTAAATGGTTAGACGATTTCAATTTTAAATTTTGACAACAAAGACAAAACCTCTGGTGCAGAAAACTTGGCTTGCCTCACATTATTATCTACAGGATCGACAAAATAGTTTTTCGCCCCTACAAAACTAGCTTTTCTTAAATTACAATTTTGAAAACGAGTCGCCTGTAGGTCAGTATTTTCAAAATCACAGCCAGTGAGGTTTGCTTTGAAAAAGTCAGTTTCCCGCATGACACACGATATAAATTTCGTGCGTTTCATATCCAAATCTCCAAAATTGCAGAAATTTACAATGGTATCATCGAAACTGAAATCAATAATAAGCCTGTTAACTGAAGCAAAATTTGCTCCAACTATCTTGGACTGAGTGAATTTCACATCTTGTAACCGACTGTCGTTTATTTTTACGTTTGATAGATTACACGAGCGAAACTCACATTGAATGAATGTGGTTCTCGAAAAATCACTATCCCTGAAATCACATTTCGTAAAAACACAATTCACAAACTCCTTGTCTGTCAAATTCTGTTGGGGCAAGGATTGGTCGTGTCCCGGTATTGTGCCGCTTGTCTTATACTAAATTGAGTTTGATATGATATATTGAACTGTTGCTAGTCAGGTGGCCACCTGACTAGCAATGT
>JABSRY010000610.1 GCA_013214985.1 Hyphomicrobiales bacterium | reverse complement strand
TCCACTAAGCGAAGGTGTTTATATTTGGTATAGTGGCCCATCGTTTGAAACCCCTGCCGAAATTAGAGCACTGCGCGTATTGGGCGCCGATGCCGTGGGCATGTCCAACGTGCCAGAAGTTATTATTGGGCGTTATTTGGGCTTAGAAATTGTTGGCCTTTCATGCTTAACCAATATGGCATCGGGCATGAGTGATACGAAGTTAAGCCATACCCAAACCAAAGAAGTTGCGGCCATTGGCTCCAAAAAAATTAAAACATTGCTGAAAAGCTTTTTGCAAAAGTTATAAGAAAATGACACATATAAAAAGAAATGAAATTATGGCGTTTACGCCAGATTGGTTAACCGACATTCGGGTTAACAAAAGTGCGACCGAAGCCCGCTGTGCTACCTATGGCACCCGTCGTGCGGTTAAAAAAGACCATCAGCTTGCATGGCTATTACACGTTATTGGTAATATAGATTTAACGACTTTAAGTGGCGATGATACTGATGCAAGAGTTAAGCGGCTTTGCGCAAAAGCAATACGCCCTGTTCGTGCAGATATTTTGACAAGTCTTGGCGTGCCAGATTTAAAGCTGCAAACAGGTGCAGTGTGCGTGTTTCACTATTTTGTAGCAACTGCTGTTGACGCACTTAAAGGCACGGGCATCCCTGTTGCAGCGGTGTCTACAGGTTTTCCGCATGGTTTATCACCCTTAGAAACCCGCATACGTGAGGTCGAGCTTTCGGTAGCCGATGGCGCTAAAGAAATTGATATCGTTATCGAACGCCATATGGTGCTTTCTGGCGATTGGAAAGGCCTATACGAGCTTGTGGTATCCTATCGGCAGGCCTGCGGCGATGCGCATTTAAAAACTATTATAGCCACTGGTGAACTTGGTACATTAAAAAATGTGGCAAAAGCCTCGATGGTTTGTATGATGGCAGGGGCAGATTTTATTAAAACCTCTACAGGTAAAGAGAGCGTCAACGCAACGCTACCCGTAAGCCTAACGATGGCGCGTATGATACGCGAATATTATGAACGCACGGGCTTTAAAATTGGTTACAAACCTGCGGGCGGCATTTCTGATGCTAAAACCAGCCTTATATATCTGTCATTGATGCGTGAAGAACTTGGGCATGAATGGATGCAGCCAGCGCTATTTCGCTTTGGCGCTTCTAGCTTATTAAATGATATTGAACGACAATTAGAACATGGTGCAACAGGCCGTTATAGTGCGTCTTACCGCCATTCACTCGTATAGGAGATATGGGCATGACAAATCAAAAAAACTCCCATAGCTTGGTAGAAAAAATGAACAGTTTAGAATATGGCAGCGCCATGGAATCAGATAAAGAAGCCAAAAAGTGGATCGCTAAATTTGAGGGCAAATTAAATCATTTTATCGATGGTAAATGGGTTAAGCCTGCTAACAATGAATATTTGAACAGCACTAACCCTGCAACGGGTGAAGCGCTTGCAACATTTGCCAAAGGCAATGCAAAAGATATTGATTTAGCGGTAAAAGCTGCCGAAAAAGCCAAAGACAAATGGGCTGCACTAACAGGCCATCAACGGGCGAAATATCTTTATGCGTTAGCACGTTTATTGCAAAAGCATTCTAGGTTATTTGCGACATTAGAAACCTTAGACAATGGCAAGCCAGTGCGCGAAAGCCGCGATGCAGATATTCCGCTTGCAGCAAGGCATTTTTACCATCATGCAGGCTGGGCGCAACTAAGTGGCAAAATGTTCGATAATTACGAGCCGTATGGCGTGGTCGGGCAAATTATCCCGTGGAACTTTCCACTGCTAATGTTATCGTGGAAAATAGCCCCCGCACTTGCCGCTGGCAATGTGGTGGTGCTAAAACCTGCCGAATACACCTCACTCACAGCTTTGCTATTTGCCGATATATGCGTCGAAGCGGGGCTGCCAAATGGGGTGGTTAATATCGTCACAGGTCTAGGCACAGATGCTGGCGAAGCCTTAATACAACATAAAGACGTTAAAAAAATTGCTTTTACAGGCTCGACCAATATTGGCCGCCATATTCGCAAAGTTACTGCCAATACCAATAAAGGCCTGTCGTTAGAACTGGGCGGTAAATCACCCTATA
>JABSRY010000061.1 GCA_013214985.1 Hyphomicrobiales bacterium | reverse complement strand
TTTTTATTTTACCTATTAATTTGCCATTTTGGTCAAGGCAATGCACTCCATCGCCCGCAGATGTCCAAATACGACCTTCATTGTCAAATCTAAAGCCATCAAAAAACCCATTCGTAGATTCAGCAAATACGATAGATTTACCGAGTGTTTTACCATCAATATTTACGTTTATTTTCCGAATATGGGCAGGGCCATTTTTATCATGTGTTGCGCCAGTGTCAGAAATATATAAATATTTTTCGTCGACGCTGAATGCTAAGCCATTTGGTTTGAAAAAATCATCCGCAACCTTTGTAATTTCTAAACTTCGCCCATCTACTCGATAAACATGGCAGCCGTCCAATTCACTATTGGCTTTTTTACCCTCATAGTCTGACAAAATACCATAAGAAGGATCTGTGAACCAAATTGAGCCATCCGACTTAACTACAACGTCATTCGGTGAATTCAACCTTTTGCCATTATAATTATCGGCAATCACTTTTATGCGGCCATTATAGTCGGTACGGGTAACACGTCTGGTTAAATGCTCGCAGGAGACTAAGCGCCCCTGCCCGTCGATGGCGTGGCCGTTACAATTGTTAGCCGAGGTTCTAAATTCTGAAACTGAGCCATCCGTCTCATCCCAACGCATCATACGATTGTTTGGAATGTCTGACCACGTTAAGTATCGCCCAGCGGCAAACCAACACGGCCCTTCAGACCATCTTGCACCAGTCCAAAGACGTTCAACCTGTTGATGGCCGATAAAACAAGATTCAAAACTTGGGTTTAAAACTTCAAACCCCGTGCCTTCTAATGATCCAAACATTGCTACTCCTAAGCCTTTTATTCACTTTAATCGATATCATCGCCAGGGCGTCGAACATACCAGCCTACTGGAGGTAGTTTATTGCCAGGGTGAATGTTATCTGGCCCCCATATGGCTTGATAGGTTTCTATAGCACGGCCTCTACGTTGTAGATAAATAGACGTTACGATCAACATAATCCACCATACGATGATTGCAAGCCACATCCACCTTGGTGCATTGGTCATCCATAAACCATCCAAAATACAAATTACAATAATGATTAAAGTAGCATAGCCAACTGTTTTATGAACACGTTCAAACATTAAACGCCAAGCTGTCATATTATAATGATCGCCGTTTAACGAGCCATCTTTTGCGGGCTTTGTTGGCCCGCCTTTTGTGCCACGAAACATACCTGACATGCCTTGCATAAACGCAAAACTAAGTACGATATAGCCTGTAACTTTGTGCAAGCCTAGCAATTCACTATTGGATTTACTATTCAAGATCACTACCAAGCCAATAACCGACAAAATTATCGCCAACACATTAATCATCCAATGATACTTCCACCAGAAACGCCAATCCAATTCTTTTGGCCAATCTTGTTTAGGCAAAATTTTATAAAATCGCGCAATAATAATTGCTGATGGCGATAAAACACCCCATGCAAGGATCATTACCCTCGCATGCCACGATATACCAGTTCCAATGTCATGCGCACGGGGGACATCGATAGATGTTAACAACCATTCTAAAATCATCCCTTCACCGCACCAGCCGTCATGCCAGTAATAATCTGCTTAGAAGCTAAAAATGTAAAAATTAATGGTGGAATGGCAAGCAACATGCCTGTTGCCATAATCACGCCCCAGTCAATGTCATATTCAGTTATTGAATTAACAATTGTCACGGGGACTGTTCTAGTATTGCGATCTAACAAGGCGTTTCCAAGCAAAAACTCATTCCAAACAATTCTAAACGTAAAGATTGCAGCGGCTGCTAAACCAGGTTTAATAATCGGCATCACCACCAAAAACAAAATTTGCATGCTACCAGCACCGTCCATTTTGGCCGCTTCTTCCAGCTGAATTGGTACTTGCACGATGAAACTTTGCAATATCCAAATAACAAATGGTAAATTCATTGCGGTATAAATTAGAATGATACCAGCATAAGTACCGTCTAAACCAAATTGAAAAGTCCATATACCAAAAACTGGGACTAATAACACAGCAGGTGGTACCATTCTCATCAGCAAAGTAGTCATTGAAACAGTAGATTGCCCAATGAATTTAAACCTTACCAATGCATAGGCCGCCATTGTGCCGAGAACCAATGTAATGCCTGTCGAAATGATGGCAATGAATAGCGAATTGCCAAGAGCACGTCCAAATGTTGGGTCACAATAATCCACATGAGAAGGCTCATACCAGAGCACATTGCACAATACAGATTCGTAATTTCTTATCGTCGGTGTAAAGAAGAACGACCCTACTGATACATCATATACATCCACATTGGTTTTAAAGGAAGTCGCTAGCATCAATAAAATTGGCCCTAATGACATGACAATCAAACAAATCATTAAAAGGTAAAATGTAGGGTTGGTATTTTTATTTTGCATCGCCATAAACTTACCCTTTCTCTATCATTGCGCACATTTTTGAAGCGCGGTTTTCTTGAATTTTATTGTAAACAAACATGGCTATGGTTAGCAGCATGAGTAATATTAATAAGATGTTAGACATGGCCGCACTATAACCAAGCTCTTGGAATTCCTGAGCGGTTCTAAAAATTCGCAATGCCAGAATTTCCGTGGATAGGCCTGGCCCACCATTGGTCATGATCAGAACAACCTCTAGCACTTTAAATGCATCGATCAGTCGTAGCAGCAAGGTAATAATCAGCACAGGCAGCATAAGCGGTAATTTTATATGCACTATCTTTTGCCATTCACCTGCACCATCTAACTCTGCTGCTTCAAGCGCTGAGCGAGGCAAACCTTGCATGGCTGCTAAGGCCAAAATAAATATAAACGGTGTCCATTGCCAAACGTCGGCAATAATAACCCCGTAAAATGCCCAGCCGCTATCGGACAACCACGGAATAGATTCAAAGCCCCATTCCTTTAAAGTTCGATTAAAAACACCTACTGTTGGGTGATACATATAACGCCACATTAAGCCTACAACGATTGGCGCTATCATCATCGGTAAGATGAATATGACACGCAATACAGACATGCCACGAATTTCTCGGTCAAGTAATAAGGCGAGACCAACGCCAATGATCATTTCCAAAACAACCACAAAAAATGCAAATTTCAAGGTAACACCAAAGCTTTCAAAAAAAGCTGCGTCATTCCATAAATTGATATAGTTTCTAAGGCCAATAAATTCAGCTTGGCCAATATGCTGACTTGGTGACCAGTCTAAAAAACTAGCGTAGACCATATAACCAATCGGGTATAAAAGTGCCAATAACAATATAATACCAGCGGGCGCTAAAAGCATATATGGCGTAAATTTATTTATTTTTTTTACAACATCCATTGTGAATAATGCCTTCTTAAAAACAGAACCTGTTTATGATTGATCTATCCAGATTTACAAATAATATAAAAGTAGAGAAGCTATTAGCTTCTCTACATCTGTGATGTTTATTTCCAGGTGTTATAACCTGCATCATCCATGATTTTCTTGGTACGTTCAGCAACGCCATCAAGACCTTCTTGTACATCCAAACCTTCGGTTAGGATTTTTGAAAGCGTCGTGCCAAGATCAGCATTGATTTTGCCCCATACAGGAATGATTGGACGCCAGTCTGGATCAGCATTCTTAAGTGCTTCACCAAATACCGACATATACGGGAATTTTGCATTCACATTAGCATCAAAATGGGTAGAATAACGAGATGGGTTACCACCTTGCATTGCAATCAATTTATCGGATTTTTTAGATGTAAGCCATTGCATTAATAAGAATGCAGCATTTTTATTTTGCGCATTTTTAGGAATACCAATACCAAAGCCACCTGTTTGAGAAGCAGCCCTTACACCCACTGGATGTGGTGCCCAGCCAACCTTACCAACAACTTTAGATTTTTCAGGGTTGTTTACTTGACCTGCAAAAATAGTCGTGTCTAAGAACATGGCAGAATTGCCTTGTAGGAAAGATGCCCCCGCTTCAGCAAAACCGAATGTTGCAGCGCCTTCGGCACCACAAGATACAATTTTCTTAAGTGCATTGGCAGCAGCAACACCTGCTTCATTATTCATCGTTGGGTTCCATTGGTCGTCAAAAATACGACCACCCAAAGGTGCTAAATGTAGCAAATAAGCATGCGAAGCATGATGGCCAGAAGCCGCACGAGAAGCCAGACCGCCCATACCAGGCTCTAATTCAGGGATTTTACAGACAAGCTCTAATAGCTCGTCATAGGTTTTAGGCACATTCAAACCGTGCTTTTCGAAAATATCTTTACGGTATCCTAAAACAGAAGTTTCTGAACCAAACGGTAGACCAAAAAGTGAACCTGTAGGCCCGGGTAAATAGCCTTTTTTACCACCTGCAACACCAATATTTGCAACATAGCCCGCTACCAAATCATCCGCATCATAGCTTGGATCTGCTAATTTTGGGTTCATAAAGAACCGAGCCAAATTTTCAAGCTGATCTGCATAAACGTAATCGGCTTTAGAGAAAACCACATAAGCAATTAAGTCATAATCGCCTTTATTTTTAGTCAATTCCAGAGTTTGTTTTTGACGCATTTTTAGATATTGAAGCTGATCAACTTCAACTTTAATGCCCGTTTCTTTGGTAAATTCGGGCAGTACCTTCATCACTGCATCATAATGCGGATGAGCAGGGAAGCTCACTACCAAAGTAGTGCCTTTATAGTCATCATATGGACCAGCAAAAGCTGCCGTAACAGCAAAAGCTAGCGCCGCAACCGAAGTCGCGGTCGTTTTTATAATATTCAGCATTTATTCCTCCCAGAAGCTGATGAGAGTTGCCTTAAATAGCAATCTCGGTTACACGGTCAAACAGATGAACTTTATCTGCTAATGCCGTAAAATTTAATATTTTATTTTTAGGTAATATTTGATCTGATTTTAACTCGACGCTTACATCTTGGGTAAAACATTTCGTCAAAAGTACACTTTGAGTGCCAATATACTCAGATACAACGACCCTTAATGCAAAGTTGCTTAAGGCTTGTTTTTCTTCCGAATATGTTAAATCTGAAGGCCTAACGCCAATCGTAATTTGTTTCGATTTTTGCTCGTTAAGTGCTTTACCTTTTTCGTCCGAAACGGCTACAATAAACCCATCGCCTTCAACACAAACAACGCCATTTTTAGATATAACATCGCCGTCTAAGAAATTCATCGGTGGCGACCCTAAAAATCCAGCTACAAATTTATTGCAAGGCTCATTAAATAATTCTTGGGGAGAACCATGTTGTTGAATATGGCCACCATGCATCACAACGATGCGGTCAGCTAAGGTCATTGCTTCAATTTGATCATGGGTTACATAAATCATATTCTTATTCACACGTTGGTGCATTAATGCCAGTTCGGCGCGCATTTTTCCGCGCAATTTTGCGTCCAAGTTTGACAGAGGCTCATCAAATAGAAAAGTACCACTGTCTCTAATGAGCGCCCTGCCGATTGCAACCCGTTGGCGCTGACCGCCCGAAAGCTCACCTGGCTTGCGGTGTAGAAAGTCGGTCAGACCTAATGTTTCAGCAACAGCCTCTACTTTTTGTTTTATTTCGGCTTTAGGCGCACGCTGTAAGCGTAATGCAAACGACATATTTTTGGCGACATTCATATGCGGATATAGCGCATAATCTTGAAATACCATTGCCAGATCTCGCGATTTAGGTTCAAGATTAATGATGGAGTTGCCATTAATTGTGATGTCGCCAGCCGTTACGGTTTCGAGCCCAGCAATCATTCTTAATGTGGTTGATTTACCACAGCCAGACGGACCAACAAAAACAGTGAATTCATTTTCAACCATTTTTAAATTTATGCCATGCAATACCTTAAAGCTACCATAACGCTTTACCAAATTTTTTAATTCTATAATCGGCACGTATTCCCTCCACTCTATAATGTTATCGATAACATTATAGAGTGTTGTTACCGATAACAAGGTTTATTTTAATAAAAATCCAAGTATTTATTAGTCCTTTACACTTTCCCGTAAAGAAATTTCGACATGAATATCTAGATGTTGAAATTGTTCAGGTTTTTTGCCTGTGTAGCCAAGTATATTACAAATTAATTGCCCTGTTTGATGACCAATTAAAATTGGATCTACCTTTACGGTTGATATGCTTGGCAGCGCATACCGAGACACTTCAAAGTCGCCAAAGCCAACAACCGCTATGTCATTTGGTATATTTACACCAACTTTAATGAAATGGCTTTGCACGCCAAATGCAGCGAAATCCGATACGCAGAATACGCAATCAACGTCTGGGAATTTTTCCAACAAACTTTTAGCAGCTATTGCGCCATTTCCAATGGTTACGGGTGGTGCTTCAAATTGAACTATTCGCTCAGCTGATAAACCGTGATCTTCCATTGCAGAAATAAAACCATTTCGCCTTGCTGCGCCGCGGGTACCAAAATCATCCGCCTCACCTAAAAATGCAATTTTTTTATAGCCTTTATCAATCAGAGTATTAGTCATCTTTTTGGCTGCATCAAAATTTGAAAACCCCACAGAATGTTGAATTGGATCTTTTGGCTGTTCCCAAATTTCGACAACAGGAATTGACGCATTTTCTAGCAAGTCACGGGTTCTTTGCGTGTGTCCATCATAAGTTAGTACAATTGCTTCAGGGCGACGGCGCAGCATCAATTCGACGATTTTTTCTTCTTTTTCTGCTGAATAATCGGTATAGCCAAGTAACAGTTGCAAGCCAGAGTTCTCTAATTGTTTGGTTAAGCTCTGAACCGTTTGGGCAAAATGAAGGTTGTTAATGGATGGCAATAATGCCGCAACAAAACCTGACTTTTTTGAAGACAAACTGCCCGCCATTTGATCTGGAACATAATTCATTTCTTGGATTAAAGATAAAATTTGTTTTCTTTTAACATCAGAGATTGAGCTGTTTTTTTTAAGCGCTCTTGATACTGTCATTACAGAAACGCCAGCGGCTTTTGCAACATCTTTCATTGTTGTTTGGCCGCTACCGCTCATTTAATTCCCTTATCTGATCTCACAATGCAATAAATTGCTTGGAAAATTCTGATATGCTAGCGGACGAAGCCAGCGAGTAATTGCAATCGTACCAATCGATGAAACACGAGAATCAGTACTTGCAGGATATGGCCCACCATGCATCATCGCATCGCAAACTTCAACCCCAGTCGGGTAACCATTACATAAAATCCTACCTGACTTTTCTTCTAAAATTGGTAATAATTTATGGGCAAATACTTCATCAGCTTCGTTCAGGAATAAAGTAGTCGTTAATTGACCTTCTAAGTTTTCGGCAAGTTGCAACATTTCTTGTTTATCGTCACAAATTATCAAAACACCTAATGCACCAAAAACTTCTTCTTGTAAGACCTCACTTTCTAGCCATATTTTTGCATCCACTTTAAATACTGCAGGTAATGCGCAGCGGTCACTACAAATATGGCCATCTAGATAAACCGGCTCGATTTGTTTCGAAAATGCCTCAACACCATCGTTTAAAGAGGCGCAGATTATGTCTGTTAGCATCTTTTGTTCGACTGAATTTTTCAAAGCATTTTTCGTAGCATTTTCAAATTCTTGTGCTGCAGCACCTTTAACCATAACAACAACCCCAGGGTTCGTACAAAACTGCCCTGCCCCCATCGTCAAAGATGTTACCCAGCCAGTGGCAATTTCATAAGCTCGAGAACTCATCGCATTTTCTAAGCAAAACATTGGGTTTATGGAGCCTAGCTCACCATAAAATGGAATAGGTTTTTTACGTGAATGGCATTGGTCATATAATGTACGACCACCAGACAATGAACCCGTAAAACCGACTGCGTTTATTTCTGGATGGTTAACCAAAGCAGAGCCAATAACTCGGCCTGAACCTTGCAGCATCTGAAACGTGGCTTTTGGCATATTGCATTTTTCAATGGCGTTGAATATAGCCTGCCCGACTAATTCGGCTGTGCCGGCATGGGCTGAATGACCCTTTACAATGACTGGGCAACCTACTGCAAGCGCCGATGCAGTATCGCCGCCGCAAGTTGAGAATGCGAGCGGAAAGTTAGATGCACCAAATACCACAACAGGACCTATTGCACGCTGGGTTAAACGAATATCTGGCCTTGGCACTGGAATTCTGTCTGGTAGTGCCTTATCAACCCTAATGTCTAAATATTTATCTTGTTCAATTAATGTTGCGAACATTTTTAACTGAGCTGTTGTTCTACCACGCTCGCCAACCAAACGAGCTTCAGGCAAGCCTGTTTCTAGCATAGCCGTTTTAGTAATTTCATCTCCAAGAATGTCGATCTGTGCAGCAATAGTTCGTAAAAATTCTGCCCTGCCTTTATTGGATTGATATGAATAATCCCGAAAATCTCTTCTAGCGGCCAAACAAGCTAATTCAACTTGGTTCTTTGACGCTTGATAAAACACAATACCATCAAGATCAAAATTTTCGTTACTTGTATTTGAATCTGCCCATTTACCATCAATTAAATTTTTACCTGTTAACATTTTCTATTCCTATAATTGGCGCACATTGAAGCGTTTTGATTTTTTGATTTTATATGAGTTACTTAATTCTCTACCAAATTCAAATGCGTGAATTTCAAAGCGATCATTCTCTTTCGTGACAATATCGTCACCAAAACTCAATGTTGCGGTACCCATAAAATGAATATGTGCGCTACTAGGTTGCCTGAATAAATCATATTTAAAATGATGTTGTTCTAAATTTTCAATCGAATGACACATATTGTCTTCACCCGTTAAAAATTCTTTTTGCCATATCACTTTTTCATTTCTAATAAGCTTAGAAACACCGCGTATGTCAGTTGGTAATTCGCCAATAAATATTTCTGGCCCAATACTACATTGACGTAGTTTTGAATGAGCAAGCAAAAGATAGTTTTTCTTTTCAGTAATATGATCAGACGCTTCATTACCAAGGGCAAAGCCTATGCGCATTGGCGTGCCATCTTTGCCAATTCTATATAATGCCGCAAGTTCTGGTTCTTCGCCAAAGTCGCAAGCAAAATCAACTCATTTGTTTTATTTTATAATAATCTCTAATTTGTGCATTTAGGATAGTAATAATTTTGCGCATAGCAGCGGTTAGCGCGACCATTTTCTTTTTACCATTCAGAATGAGCCTATCATAAAACTCTTTTATTTTACTGTTACTTCTAACGGCAACCATAGCCACCATAAATAGAATTTTTTTGACCTGA
>JABSRY010000609.1 GCA_013214985.1 Hyphomicrobiales bacterium | reverse complement strand
CCAATCAACGAGCTCTTTAAGGTCTTCTGCGTATACACCAAATTCTTTTACATCCTCTCTATTTTGATTAATCGCTACGTAATGTGATCGACTTCCTATATCAATGCCTGCAGCATTAGGATTGACAAGGTTCATTTGAATAGATTTTTTTGACATCTTATTTCAGTTTAGTAAAAACAAAATGCTCAAAGAGGAAGTACATAATAATAAATAATTATTCTAAACGGGGTCCATCTGAAAGTGTGGCCGCCACTGAAATTATCACAAGCCTTCAAGTAGTCTAACTACCTGAGGGCTTTTTACTTCCCAACCAGAATTGCGCACGGGCTTTTAAAGGCACCAATTAAAAATCGGTCTTGCAATGAGCACTACCGTATCCTACGAGACGTTACCTCAAGAAATTATTTTCGTCAGGGAAAAATGGGGAATTGCATATAACAATATAGCGTTTTATATCGTGTTGAGGCAGAAGTCTTCAACAAGATTGATGCAGCAAAAAAAACTAATTGCGCATGATTAACAGGAACTCAATGCGATATAAACGCCAGTTGAACTATGCCAATGGCCAACGATCTAACTATGGGTATTGTAATTAGCGGTTGTTACTTGCGTGTTCTTTTTTAAGGAGGGAGACGTGCTGTTATTCCATTTTTTCATGTGTCATTGACCGTGTTGATATTTAATGAGTAATCCTTGGACATACCAATCCCTGCATAGTATTGATATGCCATTTTTAAATCACTCGTTTTTCAAAGAACGTTCCTATTCTCCTTATGTCTTAATCGGGATCGAGGATGGCATGAGGTAACATTTTACCTTTTGTACACTTTGGACATTGATCTACAGGTCGTCCAGTGATTAACTCTAAGACTTGCTTCATCTTCAACCCCTGAAGTAATGCTATTGGTTGTGATTTCTTTATTAGTCTTTGACAGCGTTCTCTTTTGTTGCCATTAGCAGCGGCAAGCAGCCCTGTATATCTGATTTTGTAAAACCCTGAAGGCAATATATGCCTGAGAAATCTCCCCATAAATTCATCTAGTCCAAGGGTCATGTTTTGCTTGCGCTTTCCTTTTCTATAATCTTTCCAACTAAATGTAATGGACT
Organism: Hyphomicrobiales bacterium; assembly: GCA_013214985.1. GTDB lineage: Bacteria > Pseudomonadota > Alphaproteobacteria > Rhizobiales > OSC116 > OCS116. The sequence continues at coordinate 1,005 of JABSRY010000609.1, read as the reverse complement.
GTTGATCAATCTTGATGATTCTATTATTGCTAATGGCAACACGGTGTGTGTAATTTCCCAAATATCTCACCACAGATTTTGGGCTTGTAAGAGGTTTTTTGATGTACACATTCCAGCTTTTAGCATAAACTTTACTTTTTAACGACTCTAAGCTCTTTTCATCATCTGGGAGTTTGATTTCACCTGACAATATCCGCTTTTTTAGTAAGCCCCAAATAACCCCTCTATAAACCTCAGAAAGAACTTTTACAGGTAGAAAGAACTTTTTTCCAGCTTCTACCCATTCCATTTGATCATCTGATAATCCTCCTCCAGGGACAATCATATGAATGTGTGGATGATACGTCAATGATTGCCCCCAAGTATGAAGCACTGATACTGCTCCAGTTTTGGCACCTAGGTGTTGAGGGTTTTCCGCAACTTTCAGTAAAGTTTGAGAAGTAGCTTTGAACAACAGGTCATAACATTGGCGTTGATTAATATAGAACAACTTGTGCAGGGAACTCGGGATAGTAAAAACGACATGAAAATAATTACAAACAGGTAGTTTACTTTCTAGTTTATCAGTCCAAATGAGTTGCTTGAGATACTGACATTTTGGACAATGCCTGTTCCTACATGAGTTATATGCTATTTCCTTATGCTGGCAAGAGTTACACCTGTTAATATGCCCTCCCATTTTGGATGTTCTACATTCACTGATTGCAGTTATTGCTTTGAGTTGATCACTACAGAGTTTATGTTTATTTGTAAATTTTTTACTGTTTATTCTAAACAAATCAGCCAGCTCAAAGGACTGTCTTTTGTTGATCTGTTTCATGATTGATTTTCAATTAGATCAAATGGACTAGCAACGGCAGAGTCATTTGTGGCTAAATGGAGGTAAACCATAGTGGTATTGATGTTTGAATGCCCCAATAATTGCTGAATGAGCATAAGGTTGACACCATCTTCGAGTAAGTGAGTGGCAAATGAATGCCTCAATGTATGAGGGCTTACATTTTT
>JABSRY010000608.1 GCA_013214985.1 Hyphomicrobiales bacterium | reverse complement strand
ACTTTGGCGTTAGTAAAGACCGTGGTGGCCGTTTTGATTTTACCAAAATAGCACCAATTTTAGAAGATGTTTACGAGCGTTTATCTGGTGTGACTATTGAGAATTTAAGCTTTGAGAAATTCATACCGCGCTATGATAAATCAACCACATTATTTTATATAGATCCGCCATATTACACAAATGAAAATGACTATGGCAAAGACCTATTTAAGCGCTCGGACTTTGAAGTGTAGCGCGGCGTTTTGCTTGATACCGTTGCGGCACTTAGCTTGATACTATATTGAATGGTTATTCTCATTTAATTAGACTATTTTGTCCCTTTCTAAATGTCATATGGTATCATCTTAAATTCCGTGCTACGCTAATAATGGCCAAACGAAAAAGCGGTTGGTTGAAAGGTGATTATGAAGAACCTAAACGATGTTGTTGCTATTTATAAAGAAGAACTTCATAAAGGAGATATACAAGTAGCATACAATGAATTAGTAAAGTTTATAATGAGTATAAGAACGGAACTTATAAAAAAAGTAGGTATTCAATATTCATTTGCAGGCATTCTTCATGGCTATATGGACTATACGTATTTTTACTATTCAAATGATTTTCTAAAAAGTAAAAAATTAAAACTTGGTATTGTCTTAAATCATTTAGAGATGAGATTTGAGATTTGGCTTTTGGGAAATACTATTCCTATTCAAAAAAAATATTGGACTTTATTAAAAACATCAAAATGGAACATAGATAAAACGGATATGCCTCAGTACTCCATTTTAGAAGCAATAATAATTGAAAATCCAGATTTTAATAATTTAGACTTATTATCCCAAAAAATTCAAAAAAAAGTAGTTCAGGCTTCAAATGAAATTATTGATTTATTAGAAAACACTTCAAACTGATCCCTTGTTCTTGTTAGGCCTCTTTATGTAACACGGCGTTTAAGATGATACTACAACGACATTTAGAATAATGCTAAAGATTGCTCCCAAAGTTTCTAAAGTCTTCGCCCCGCTACAGTAAATAACTCCATAAAAGACCGTCAAAGAGCAATTATTTTTTTACCTAGATGGTATCAAGCTAAGTGTCGCAACGGTATCACGCTAAATGTCGCGCTACAAAAAAGGGCATTTGGAAAGAAGCGCATATAGCACTCCAGACGAACAAAGATTAAACAAAACTGTCTACCACGTCAAAAATCGATAATGGAAATAAACAAGCAAAAACTCTGTAAACCGCTATTTATATAAGGAAAAGAAGTGGTGCCCGAACCTGGATTTGAACCAGGGACACACGGATTTTCAATCCGTTGCTCTACCAACTGAGCTATTCGGGCATCGACGCACTGCGTTAATGAGCGGTTTATAGGCAATATGCCTAAGCTTGTCTAGCAAACAATTGCAAAACCCACATATTTTTTTAATAAAGTTAATAAGCTTATCAATGCTCTAAGGCATCATGGACTTTAAGCTGATCGCTAGAAAACTCATTTTCATCATTGTCAACTGGATCTCTTACTACATAACTGCCATTTAGCCATTTTCCAAGGTCTAAATCAGCACATCGGATCGAACAAAACGGCCGAAATTTTACAATGGCAGGTTTCTTACACATCACACAAGCACGCCCAGTTTTCGCAAGTTTTTTATCGTCGGTCAGGTCTTTATCTGTCATGTCATATCCAATATTTTTTCATCTATATTTTTGGTCGTACGGCTAATTTTAAATTCGGCCAAGCCAAAATTCGTTAAGCTGCCCAGCTCAAATTTATAAACCTTTGCAAGCTTAAGCAAATATTCGCTAAATTTCAAACGTTCGGCTTTTTTAGCATATTTCAAAAAATCGATCACCACTAAACCAGATATTTTACGCAAACTCAACTGCTTGCATATTTTATCAGCCGCAGCAATGTTAATGATATCTACCATTTTAGCAGGGTCACTACCAATATACTGCCCGCTATTCACATCAACCACCGTCATCGCAGTGGTTTGCTCAATAATAAAATTGCCCCCATTATCAAGTGCAACTTGTCGCTCATAAAGCTCCGCAACCTGTTCGGCAAGGTTATGCACTTCAAACAAACCGTGCTTAATTTTATGCATAACAGGCTTTAAGTT
>JABSRY010000607.1 GCA_013214985.1 Hyphomicrobiales bacterium | reverse complement strand
ACCAGCTTAACACCTGCATCATACCCGCCTTTGAGGCTAAAAGTTAGTAATGAACCGGCACCCTTTGGCAGATATTTTTTTGCTAATTCATTAAACGGGCTATCCGCTAAACCTGCATATGAAACGGCTTCAACCTTTTCGTGGATTTGTAAATATTCCGCCACTTTTTGTGCATTTGCGACATGGCGCTCCATACGCAACGGCAGTGTTTCGATACCCGTTTGTAATAAAAATGCATTCATCGGCGCTATAGCTGGGCCAAGATCACGCAAGCCAAGCACACGGCAAGCAATTCAAATGAAATATCGCCTAGCGCATCCCATAATACCAGGCCATTATATGATGCTAGCGGTTCGCTAAGGCTCGGATATTTACCATTGCCCCAATTAAAGTTGCCGCCATCAACAATAATACCGCCCATAGAATTACCATGACCGCCCAGAAATTTTGTAGCACTATGAATAACTATATTTGCGCCATGTTCAAACGGCCTGCATAAATATGGCGATGCTAATGTATTATCGACAATCAACGGAATATCGGCTTCTTGGGCAATGTCCGCAATTGCTTGAATATCAATTACTATGCCACCTGGGTTGGCTAGGCTTTCAATATGTATCGCTTTAGTTTTTGGTGTAATTGCTGCTTTTACGGCAGCAGGATCCGTAGCATCTGCCCAGTTAACACCCCAACCAAATTTTTTGAAGCTTTCACCAAACTGGTTTATAGATCCGCCATATAACTGTTTTGCAGCTACAAATTCATCACCCGTTTGAAGCAAAGTGTGCATTACCAATAGCTGTGCTGCATGGCCAGATGCAACTGCTAAAGCAGCTGTGCCACCTTCTAATGCGGCAACACGCTCTTCTAACACTGCTTGGGTTGGGTTCATAATACGAGTGTATATATTGCCAAACTCTTTTAGCGCAAATAAATTTGCTGCATGTTCGCAGCTATCAAATTCAAAAGCGGTTGTTTGATATATGGGCGTGGCGCGGGCTTTTGTTGTTGGGTCAGCCTGCGCGCCAGCATGAATTGCCAAAGTTTCGAATTTTTGAGTGTTGCTCACATGGAACTCCTTGATTTTAAATACTCTAAAGTCCAGTTTTAACAGCATATTTTATCAAAATATGTCTTTATCGAAGGCCATTAAGCAATAAAATATCGCGTCGGTCAATATCGTATTGTAATTACTTTATTTTACAAAAACGACGCTCGCAAGATAAGCAAAAATTCAACAGATCAGGTTTATTTATCTTCGCGAAAGTTATATTGGTTAATAATCGACATGGCTGAGTTTTAATCTTTTTAAATAGCCTTTGTGTACATAGCCACCCATGATTACCAAATAAATGCACAGAACGATTTCTCCAATGCCTGTAAGGCCGATATAGGAAAAATATTGCACCCAAGGGCTATCAAGATTAAATATACCTGCTAAATACCACGACAAATGATCAATAACTGCAACCATAACCACCACGCCTAGTATTTTTGACATGAACCCCGATGTATATACCAAATATCCAACCGCTAAGCACCACGGCCCAAAGAAGGTTTGGGCAATAACATAACCCATATCTCGCCGTTCTAAAAGATGACCAATCATCGCGTGGATTTGTTCGCTGCTGAAACTCGCAATATACTCACTATTGTTTACCAACAGTAATATATCCAACTGATTAAGCATATTAAATGCCAAAATTGGCACCCATGCCAAGTTTAGAAACAGAGTGAACAATGAAAGGCCTTTATTAACTGGTCTAAACAACATGTAGAAACCCAATGCCATCATAACCCCGAAAAACATCATCATAAGATCGGTTAAAAAACCAAATCGAAACAACAGTTCGTCGGCCTGAATATTGGTAATGGTCGCCGCAACATCACCCTTTATATACAATTTACCGCGTACAAAAAATTCTGTGTAAATACCGCATATGATCAACCCAAGGTATGACAGGCCTGCTAAACGTGCATAGTTGAAATGGGTTTTCGGTTTATTTATTTGTTGCATATTTCCCCTCATTAATGACTTAGTGTGGTACATCTGTAATACACTAAGTCATTAAAATCAAGATATGATTTTCTAAGATAGAAATGAAGTAAATAAGC
>JABSRY010000606.1 GCA_013214985.1 Hyphomicrobiales bacterium | reverse complement strand
GTATTATTGGACGGTCAGTTGGCATGGCTATGGCGGGTTTATTGCCAGTGCCTGAAATACAATTTAGAAAATATGCCGACCCTGCTTGTGAGCAGTTAACCGATATTGGCACCGTAAGATGGCGGACAGGCAACCGATTTGCGGCACCAATGGTGGTGCGAATTGCGGGCGGTTTTTTTAAATGTGGCGACCCTTGGCACAGCCAAGCAAACGAAGTGCAGTTTTTGCATGCGATTGGCTGGCATTTGGCCATGCCATCTAACGCGCAAGATGCAGTTGGGCTTTTGCGTGCGGCCTTGCGAGGGGATGACCCTGTTATATTTTTCGAGCATAGAGCCATGCTTGACCATGCTTGGGCAAGACGCGCCTACCCTGGTGATGATTTTATTGTGCCATTTGGCAAAGCAAAATTTATTATGCGGGGTGATGATCTAACAATTGTTACGTGGGGCGCGATGGTTGAACGCTGTGAAGCGGCTGCTAAAAAATCTGGTAAAAAAGTGGATATTATAGATTTACGTAGTTTATCGCCTTGGGATAAAGATGCTGTTCTAACCAGTGTTTCAAAAACATCACGTTGTTTAATTGTGCATGAAGATAACATAACGGCGGGTTTTGGCGCTGAAATATCGGCAACTATTATGTCCGAAATATTTATGGATTTGGATGCACCAGTTGAGCGTTTGTCTATGCCAGACATTCCTAGCCCGCATGCCCCTGCATTACTTGATATTGCTGTGCCTTCCGTTGATAAAATTACTAAAACCATTATAAAAATTACTGAATTTTAAACATTAAGAAAGCTCTATATATGTCTGAAATAATAGATATTATTAATCCACTAAATGATGAAGATGGTACAAAGGCGACTTTTCGTACATGGCTAAAAAATGTTGGCGATAATGTTGTCGAAAATGAAGCAATTGCCGAAATTGAAACTGACAAGGTAACACTTGAAGTGCATGCGCCTTGCGATGGTATCCTGATCGAAACTCTATCGGTCATTGATGAAAATGTTGTTAAAGGTGCTTTGCTGGCTAAAATATCCAAAAAAATCGCTGGCGATAATGGTGTGATAGCCGAGATAATTACAGTAGAAGATATTTATGTAACTGAAAAAATTGTTGAACCGACAAAGAATGGATATTCATTGGACAATCGGCAACGTGACTTTAGCCCTGCAGTTCGTAAGTTGTTGGTGGAGTACGCGTTAGACTCTACAGCCATAAATGGAACGGGTAAAAACGGGCGTATTACCAAATGTGATATTGTGAATTATGTTCAAAACCCTAATGTGGTTTCTCAATCAGTTGAACCTCAAACAATAAACACGATAAACAACAATGACATGCCAAGCATAATGGAGCCACATAGTAATATGCGCCGCGCCATTGCGTCCCATATGCAACATAGTGTGACGACAGCACCACATGTAACCGCCGTATTTGAAGCTGATTTAACCGCTATTATTAACCATCGTAAAGCCAACAAACAAATATATTCCGAGCATGGCGTTAACTTATCTTTCACAGCTTATTTTATTGCTGCCACTGTTGCCGCGCTTCAAGCCGTGCCTAAAGTAAACAGCAAATGGCATGATGATGCGCTTGAAATATTCTCTTGCTTAAACATAGGCATTGGTACTGCGTTAGGCGATGAAGGACTTATTGTACCCGTGCTGCATAATGCACAAGATATGAATTTAATGGGCATTGCAAAAAGGCTTCAAAAGCTCATTCAAAATGCCCGCGACAGTAAATTAAAACCAGCAGATATGAGAAATGGCACTTTTACCATTAGTAACCATGGCACATCTGGTAGTTTGATAGCCACGCCGATTATTATAAACCAGCCGCAATCTGCTATACTGGGCATTGGGAAAATGCAAAAACGCCCTATTGTTATGGAAGTGGATGGTGCAGATGTTCTTGCAATAAAGCCAATGTGTTACATTAGTTTAACCATTGATCACCGAGTTTTGGATGGCCATCAAACCAATATGTTTTTGAGTCATTTTGTTGGGGTTATTGAAAGCTGGAAATAAATTTATAATTAATTTTAAACTTGTGTATTTGGGGTGTTTTCGATCTCTGAGATTGCATCCATTAGAGCATCTAATA
>JABSRY010000605.1 GCA_013214985.1 Hyphomicrobiales bacterium | reverse complement strand
CTTCGAAGGCGGCTGTTATGCTAAAGTAATCCGCCTATCAGAAGATGCAGAACCAGAAATTTTTGCAACAACTCAGCAATTTGCTACCGTGCTTGAAAATGTTGTGATGGATCCGAATACTCGTGTGTTAGATTTAGATGATGGTTCATTGACCGAAAACACACGTAGCGCATATCCACTAACTGCAATTCCAAATGCCAATGCAAGTGGCACAGCGGGCATGCCTAAAAACATAATTATGTTAACTGCAGATGCTTTTGGCGTATTACCACCGCTTGCTAAATTAACATCAGAACAAGCGATGTATCACTTCTTATCGGGCTATACAGCCAAAGTTGCTGGTACAGAAAAAGGCGTTACAGAGCCTGAAGCTACTTTTTCAACTTGTTTTGGCGCACCATTTATGTCTCGCCATCCGAGCGATTATGGTAACTTACTGCAAGACCTTATCAAAAAACATGATGTTAAATGTTGGTTGGTAAACACAGGTTGGACTGGCGGCAAATACGGTACTGGTAACCGCATGCCAATTAAAGCAACCCGTGCATTATTAAACGCTGCACTTAGCGGCGCCCTTAATGATGCAGATATGCGTATTGACGAAAACTTTGGTTTAGAAGTGCCGATCTCTGTAGAAAATGTTGATGATAAACTATTAACACCACGTGAAACTTGGGCAGATAAAGATGCCTATGACGCACAAGCAAAAGCCCTTGCAAAAATGTTCCGTGATAATTTTGCAAAATATGAAGATCGGGTAAGCGAAGCAGTACTTGCTGCAGCACCTAAAGGTTAACCCCATTTTTATATATAACATTACATACCCCGTTCAAGTTTTTGAGCGGGGTTTTTATTTGTTTTAAACGCAATAATGACGATCAAAAACAATCACAAACATGTCATTACAAGTGAATTGCAAGTCATTCAAAAATCCATATTATGGTGTTTAAGCGAAACTAATAAGGATTGATGAAATGAAAAGACGTACATTTATTAGTAATATGTTATTGGCAGGCGCAGCAGTTACTGCTTATCCGTATCTTGCAAGTGCAGCCAGCAATGATTTAAAAGATTTTGACAAATGGCAACTTAGTGACGCAGAGTGGCGCAAACGCTTAAATAACGTTCAATATGGCGTGTTGCGGGATGAAGATACTGAGCCAGCTTATAGCAACGCAATGGAAAGCAATAAACGCGATGGCAGTTACCATTGTGCAGGTTGCGATCTAGAAGCCTATAGCAGTGCTCATAAATTTGAAAGTGGTACAGGTTGGCCTAGTTTTTGGCAACCGATTAACGCCAAGTTTGTCGAAACTAAAACCGACTTCAGAGCCATATGGCCTCGTACCGAGGTGCATTGTGCTAGATGTGGTGGCCACCAAGGCCATGTGTTTAAAGATGGGCCAAAGCCTACTGGCCTACGTTATTGCCTAAACAGCGCCGCCATTATTTTTAAAGCGGCTTAATTATAGTTGAATAAGGAATATATATAATGAAAAAATCTCTTACCCTTTTGTTAGCGGGTTTAACCATGCTTAGCACCGCTCAAGTTACTAGCGTTTATGCAGCAACTTCCAAAGCGGTTTTTGCAGGCGGCTGTTTTTGGTGCATGGAAAAACCTTTCGAGCAATTAAAAGGCGTTAAAGGTGTGCTTTCTGGCTATACCGCTGGTGCAGCGCATACCGCAAATTATCGTCAAGTTTCTTCGGGTAAAACCAAACATATCGAAGCCGTTGAAGTCACTTATGACCCAGACGTCATTTCTTATAAAACTTTACTAAAAACCTTTTGGCCAAATGTAGACCCATTTGATTCAAGGGGCCAGTTTTGTGATAAAGGCCATCATTATACCGCTGCAATATTCCCTAAAAACGCAGAGGAAAAAGCTGCCGCTAACGCCAGTAAAACATATTACGAAACATTGTTAAAACGCAGTAAATTTGTAACAAAGGTTACCGATTTTAAGTCTTTTTATCCTGCTGAAGATTATCATCAAGATTATTATAAAAAGAACCCAATTCGCTATGGTGGCTACCGTTGGAATTGCGGACGCGACAATCGCTTAGAATCTGTCTGGGGTAAGCTTGCTAAACATTAAGTAGGCTTAAACCTAAATCAACT
>JABSRY010000604.1 GCA_013214985.1 Hyphomicrobiales bacterium | reverse complement strand
ATCAAACTCTTGGCCTTTATAATTTTCATCCCAGCCTGGCATTAATGGTGGCAAAGGCTGGTTGGCAGCAACAGCACGACCATTGATCATTCTGATAATGCGTTGTTTGTTAACCGCCATTGCAACGGCTTTACGAACTAAGATATTATCAAATGGCTTCATTTTAACATTTAGAGTGATATAACCGGTATGCAGTTGATCACCTTCAACGATTTGATCTTTATATTTAGGATCATTCTTAACCGCTAAAAATTTAGCAGGTGGGATGCCATCGCCAGCAATATCAACCTCACCGCGTTCTAAACGCAATAGTGCAACAATTGGTTCTTGGCCAACTTCAAAAGTGATTTTATCCAAATATGGTAAATTTGAATTATAATAAGACTTATTGGCTTCAAAAATCACATATTGGCCACGAGTCCAATTGGTCATTTTATAAGCACCTGTACCAACTGGATTAGTACCAAAATCTTCGCCAAATTCTTCAACTGCTTCTTTTGGTACCACGGATGCAAAATTCATCGCCATCACATGTAAGAAGGTTGCATCTGGACGAGAAAGCGTGATTTCTATCGTATAATCGTCTAGCACAACAACGCCTGATAATTTATCGGCACTGCCACCTGAAACTGCATCAAAGCCTTTGATCGAGGCGAAGAAACCAGCACCTGGACTTAAAGTTTTAGGGTGTGATACACGGTCAAGCGAATATTTTATATCACCAGCAACCATCTCACGACCATTATGAAACTTAACACCGTGTCTGATTTTAAATGTATATACCAAACCATCTGATGAAATTTCATAACTTTCGGCTAGATCATTCACCAAGTCAGTCGTACCTGGTTTATAATCAAGCAATGAGCCAAACAGGCTTTTAATCATTGACCAATTTTGCCAATCATAACCAATCGCTGGGTCTAAGGTTGATACATCATCTTTATAAGTAACGACGATCGATCCTCCGTGGTTTTCACCAGCAAAAGCCATATTGCTTGCTGCTAGAATAGCAGCAGAGGCAACCGTTAGTTTTAACCAATTTTTCATTTTATTCCTCCCTTGGATTATGAAAAACACCGAAAATGCAAATGCATTAACGACTAAATTGTTATTTCAACTTAATTCTTGGATCTATGAATATTGAAATAACGTCTGCAATAAAATTGCCGATGACGATAAAAAATGCGGCGACCAATGTGACGCCCATGATGATCGGAATATCAACCCGCTGAATGGCTTGCCAAGCGAGTTGACCAATACCCGGCCAACCAAACACAGATTCCACAACAATCATGCCGCTGACAAAAAGACCAATATCGATGCCAATCATGGCAATTATCGGCAAAATCGCATTGGGCACCGCATGGCGTAGAATCACTCGAAGTTTATTCAAGCCTTTGGCTTTTGCGGTTCTGATGAAATCTTGTTCAAGTACATTTAGCATTGAAGAACGCATCATACGTGAATACCAACCCGCGCCCATAAAGCCCATTGTCAGGGCAGGCAAGACTAAATGTTGCCATGTGCCATAACCGCCGATTGGAAACCATGCCAATTTAACAGCAAAGAAATAAAGCATTAAAATACCTACGGCAAATTGCGGTGCTGAAACACCAATAAAAGACACCACCATTAATATATTATCGGTTTTACCGCCGCGTCTTACGCTTGAGATAATGCCCATGGCAAGGCCAATTAACAATTCGGCAAAAATACCTGCTGCCATCAGTAATAAACTGGCTGGTAACCGTGCTTTTATCAACTCTGCGACTTCTGATTTTTGCAAATAGGATCGTCCTAAATCACCTTGTAAAAGGTCGGTAAAATAGCGCCAATATTGTTGATAGAATGGTAAATCCAAGCCCAACTGATGGCGTATATTAGCGATGACTTCAGGCGTTGCACTTCGCCCAGCAATTTGCCTTACAGGGTCAGCAGGTAATACAAAAAGCAAAAAGAAAGTGATGAATGTAATGCCTAATAAAATAAGCGTAGATTCAAATACCCGCCTTGAAAGAAAGCTAATCATTATGATTTTCCTTTCATGGTTGGGTCTAAAATCTCACGCAATGCGTCACCCACTAAATTAAAGGCCAGTGCCAGCGTTACGATTGCAATGCCGGGGAAT
>JABSRY010000603.1 GCA_013214985.1 Hyphomicrobiales bacterium | reverse complement strand
TGCGTCATCAAGCTTAGGTCATGGGTAATGAACATTATCGAAAAACCAAATTTCTCCCGCAATTTATAAATTTCTTGCAATATTTCACGATGTACTACCACATCAAGTGCCGTGGTAGGTTCATCCATCACCACTAAGTCAGGGTTCAAAGCAAGGCCAATTGCAATCACAATACGTTGCCGCATCCCACCCGAAAATTGATGCGGGTAATCCGATAATCTCGCAGGGTCAATCCCAACTAAAACCAGCAATTCACGCGCGCGTTCGGCAGCTTGCGCTCTGTTCATCCCCTTATGCGCGTGCAACATGTCACGAAACTGCTCTTCTATGGTAATAACAGGGTTCAAACTATTCATCGCACTTTGAAACACCATCGAAACCTTGCTCCAACGCATATCCGCAAGCTCCGAGTCATTTTTCAGAAGCGTATTTTCTCCATCTAAGTAAATTTCACCACTAGAGATATGAGCAGGCGGCTGCAACAATCGATTAATCGCAAAGGCAATTGTCGATTTACCACAACCACTTTCGCCAGCAAGGCCAAATATTTCACCTTTTTTTATATGGAAACTCACATTTTTCACGGCGCTAAACTCACCATGATCAAGAATATAATCGACACAAAGGTTGCGCACTTCCAATATATTATCTGGGTTCGGTTTATAGGTCATATATTGCCTGCCTCAGCTAGTTTTTTTTCATATTCAAGCACAGCAATGCGTTTGTTAAATATCCGAAGCCCAGAAAATGTGCGTAATTTTGGGTTCGAAATTTCATCAATGGCAAAATTAAGCAGCGCAAGTGCAATACCCAAAACAGCAATCGCTATAGTTGGTACAAGAATTTCCCACCATGCACCCACATGCATCGCACTGGTATTTTGCGCATTATATAACATTGTGCCCCAGCTAACGGCAAGCGGGTCACCCAGCCCTAAAAACTCAATAGTAGCCTGCGTAATTACCGTATAAAGAACAGAACCAATAAAATTCGCACCAATAATAGACGCTAGGTTCGGCAACAATTCCATCAAAACAATACGAATTTTGCTTTCGCCCAAAAGTTCAGCAGATTGAATAAACTCTTTTCTACTTAAGGCCATGGTTTGCGCGCGCGTCACCCGCGCACCCCATGCCCAACTGGTAAAGCCAATAATCAAAGCAATGGTTGTCGGCGAGCTTTCCCCTAAAAATGCAGCAAGCACAAGCAACAAGGCCAGTTGCGGTATTACCAAGGCAATATTGGTTAAAAAATTAATCACCTCATCCACTTTGCCGCCAAAGTAGCCTGCTGACACGCCTAAAATCGTCCCCAGCGCCATAATAATAAACCCTGCCGAAAACCCAACCGCAATAGACGTTCTAGTGCCATGTACAAATTGGGTATAGACATCGCGGCCCATCCGCGTTGTACCCATCACATGCTCAATATTTGGTTCAAGATGTGGCCGTGCTACGCGTTTTAAAGGTTTATGGTCGGTAATAACATTTGCAAATAATGCAATAATAACATAAATGAATAGTATAAACGCGCCGACACTGGCTTTTTTATTACGTTTTAATAATTTAAAAATTCCTGACATCTCAAACCCTTTTAAAGTCTAATATTTGTTAAGGCCATATCATTGACCCATATATAATTACGCGCGGCGTAGGCTCTTAAATTACGCGCGGCGTAGGCTCTTAAATTACGCGCGGCGTAGGCGGGGATCCAAAAACACATAAGCCATATCCGCCATAAAATTCATAGCCAACATCGCCAATGTCATAATCACCAATTGCCCCTGAATAACTGGGTAATCTCTATTCACAATCGCCTGATAAAGCGTGTTGCCAAGCCCAGGGTAATTAAATACATATTCAGTAATTAACGATCCACCCAGCACAATGCCAATGGTCATCGCAAATGTAGTAACCGATGGCAACATGGCATTACGCGCACCATAATTAAGCATCACCTGGCGCTCGCTCAAACCTTTTGCACGCGCCATAACAATATAATCTTCGCCAAGTAGGTTAATCATATTGTTACGAATTGTAATCAAATAACCCCCAACCTGCACAATAACCAAAGTTACAATTGGCATAATGGCATGTTCAATAACACTCGAAATATAGCCCCACTCCCAAG
>JABSRY010000602.1 GCA_013214985.1 Hyphomicrobiales bacterium | reverse complement strand
AAAATCGCCATTAGGCGCAACCTTTGCATCATTTGTGCGGTTGTTTTCTAGGTCTTCATCTAACTTACAAATATAGCTTACTTGCTCAGTTTCCAAATCATAATTTGCCACACCATCTGCCAAAGCAATCACCAAACCACCCGATACGGTTTCAACCACCGCAGATATTTTTTTATCAAATTGCCATAACTGGTGGTCACCATCCTTGAGCCTGTGCAATTGGCAAGCAACAATATCCACCCAATATAACGCCTGATGGTTTTGATGCCATAGAGGCCCCTCCCCCAAAAGATTGCTCGATTTTATGATTAATTTTACTTTTGGGTCTAAGTTCATATCTCAATTCCTGTTCTTAAAACTTCTATAATTTAATCGCTCATAGATGCCATAAGAGATTCTAATTTAATCTGGTCAACAACAAAGCCTTCAATACCAGTTCTTAATTTTTCATTCGCCATTTTATCCATCTCTAAATCATTCATAAATAGAGCTTCATCATATGCTATCGTTGGTTTTGAAGATGCAGCAGTTTCCGCCGATAATGCCTGCACTAAAGGCGTGTCTACTTTTGACAATTCTTCAAGAAAGTTAGGCCCAATGGTTAGACGATCACAACCCGCCAAAAGCTGAATTTCGTTTATATTTCTAAAGCTAGCGCCCATAACAATCGTGTTATAATTATTCACTTTATAAAAATTATAAATATCTCTAACCGACTGAACACCAGGGTCATTGGCGCCCGAATGGTCTGTATTTGGGTGGTTGGCTTTATGCCAATCCAAAATTCTACCCACAAAAGGTGAAATCAAATAAACACCCGCATCGGCACATGCCGCCGCTTGGCCAAAGCCAAACAACAATGTTAAATTGCAGTTAATGCCTTCTTTTTCTAATTGTTCAGCAGCTTTAATGCCCTGCCATGTCGAAGCCATTTTAATCAATATGCGATCATTACTAATGCCCGCTTCATTATACATGCCGATAAGTTGGCGTGCACTTTTTAAAGTTGCTTCAATATCGTAGGATAATCGCGCGTCCACTTCGGTCGAAATCCGCCCTGGTACAATTTTTAATATCTCAACACCAATTAATACTGCAAATTTTATAGTCATATTTGCCAAAATTTCACTTTGGCTTCCGCCGCGTTTTTCTGCCCAAAGTTTTGCCTCGGTCAATAAAGGTCGATATGCAGGTAACGCGCTAGCTTTTAACAATAAAGATGGGTTGGTAGTAGCATCAACTGGCTTAAATTTCTTAATCGCTTCAATGTCACCCGTATCGGCAACAATTGTCGTCATCTGTTTTAATTGTTCTAATTGGTTTTTCATATGTATCCATTCTTCAAAATGTGGCGTTAAATTAAAATTAGTTTGTTTATTAACTTAAACTGCACTTGCTCAACGTTCAAGCATATCATTTGTAATAAACATAACGAATGATGCAATTTCTGTAAACAATAATCATATTTTGGTTTACCATATCGTATGTTTATGGTAGTTTTCTTAAATGACTACACACTTAAAAACACATATATCCCCCATTCTAAATCAGCTAAACGGCCAGCTTGTCGTATCGTGCCAACCCATCGATAATGGGCCGATGGATCAGCCCGATATTGTCCTATCCATGGCACTCGCAGCAGAAATTGGCGGCGCAGGCGCATTGCGGATAGAGGGGGTAGAAAATTTAAAAGCAGTATCCTCCATCATTAAGCTGCCCATCATTGGTTTGGTTAAACATGATCTTAAAAACGCACCCATTCGCATCACACCGTTTATAGAAGATGTGCAAGCACTTGCTAAAAATGGTGCAAATATTATTGCCTATGATGCCACTGATCGCTTGCGCCCCACCACCACCACCGCATTGGTGAATGAAATTAAAAATTTAAACTGCCTTGCTATGGCCGATTGCGCGTCATTAGCAGATGCTAAAAATGCCATTAAAGATGGCGCAGATATTATCGGCACAACCCTATCAGGCTATGCCTATAATATCGCAAAATCAGATGAATTGCCCGATTATGCACTGATCGAACAATTTTCGAACTTAGATTGTTTTGTAATGGCCGAAGGACGGTTCAACAGCCCCGCTTTAGCAGGCCAAGCGATGATGCACGGGGCGAATGCGGTTACCGTT
>JABSRY010000601.1 GCA_013214985.1 Hyphomicrobiales bacterium | reverse complement strand
ACGACGACAACAATGTACCACTGAAGAACTTTTTGGGGTGGGCAAATTTGAATCAAATTAAAGGCGTCAGGCTATAGTAGCGACAGTGGGTATTGTCATTGGTGTAATGAATTTAACCGGTGTTGGCATTCGATTTGCTTCACTCATTCAAGGTTTATCTCAAGGAGACCTTGCAATTTCTTTAATATTAATGGCAATTGCCTGTTTGATTCTTGGTATGGGTATGCCGACAGTTCCAGCTTATTTGGTTATAGTTTTAGTGATGGGGCCTGCATTGCAAAAGCTGGGTGTTGCTACCATTCCAACACATATGTTTGTATTATATTTTGGTGTATTGTCTGCCGTAACGCCGCCAGTGGCACTAGCAGCCTTTGCAGCTGCACCAATTGCGGGGGCTCGTCCAATGCGTACGGCAATTGAGGCAGTGCGACTGGCAGCACCAGGTTTTATCATCCCATTTGCTTTTGTATATCATCCTGCATTGCTCTTGGTTGGTGACGAAGGCTATATAGAAATTATTTATTCAATATTTTTGGCAATATTGGCGGTGATTGCAATATCTAGAGCTTGTTATCCGCAAAAATACATCTGTTTGGAAATTATTGCATTCTCAATATTGGCTTATTGTTTGTTATTTGCAGGCACTATTATTGGTTTGATTGCTGTTGTGGTGATAGTAATTTATTTGGCACAAGAATTTTTTGCTGAAAGCATTAAAAAACTTAAAAATCACAAAAAGGGAGAATATAATGACAAAAATCTTAAAATTTAACCGTCGCTCAGTTTTAGCCGGGATGGGGGTGCTATCCGCAGCGACAATGGTGCCAACATTTGCTTTCTCAAAGCAATTGTTGCGGTTGTCGACACTTGGGCCAGGTACAAGCCCGAATTTGGTGATGACTACATTTGCTAATGTCGTCAATAATGCATTAGATGATTATGAAATACAGGTGAATGCAACAGGAGCAGCCACACGTCATGTTTTAGAAGTTGCAAAAGGTAAAACCACTTTTTGCATGTCTTCACCGACCATACATTTTTTGATGCGTAAACGGCTTGCCATGTATGCTAAAATAGAAACTGCTCCAGAATTGGTGAAAAATTTACGTACAGTATTTAACTTTCCTATGGGGGTTTATCATATTGCTGTATTTGAAAAATCGGGCATTAAACAAATAGCCGATGCTAAGGGAAAACGAGTGTTTTTAGGCCCTCCAGGTGGCGCGGCTTTTGCAACTATGAAACGCTTGTTTATGGCCGTTTCAGGGCTAGAAGAAGGTAAAGATTACCAAGCGGTGAAGTTGAGTTGGGATGCCGCTTCAGCTGCTTTTCAGGATGGTAATATCGATGTTTATTGCAACCCAACCAATGCACCTAGCCCGGCTTTATCACAAATAACTTTAACTAATTCTATTCGTTTTTTAGGCATTCCTAAAGATAAACTAGAAAATAAAGACATATTAGCACTAACGAAACGCCCCGGATTTTCTCTAGCTAACTTAAGCAAAACTGCTTATGGCGACAATCAAGCCAATGATGAGGATGTTATAACATTGGGCGTGGTGGTTAGTGTGGTGACGCATAAGGACGCAGATCAAAAAATGATTTACAATATGACTAAAGTATTTTTTGAAACATTGGTAACTCTGCAAAAAAATGCCCCATGGCTAAAGGGTATATCCTTGAAAGGAGCAATCGAAGATATTAACTTGCCGTTGCATGTTGGCGCTTTGGAAGCATTAGAAGAGTTGGGCCTATTCATTCCACTAGCTGTTAAATCATTATAATATGAAGTGTTCTTATAAAAACCCCTATCGTATGTTGATGTTTTTGATTTTATGGATGAGCTTATGAATGTACTTTTTATCATGTGTGATCAATTGCGCTACGACTATTTGGGTTGTAGCGGGCATCCAAGTTTAAAAACCCCACATATTGACAGACTGGCACAAAAGGGTGTGCGCTTTAATCAAGCCTATGTCCAGTCCCCTATTTGTGGCCCAAGTCGCATGAGTTTTTATACTGGGCGCTATGTACGCTCACATGGTTCGACTTGGAACAATTTTCCGTTACGCGTTGGCGAAATGACCATCGGTGATCATTTGCGTCATCTTGGCGTGCGCACAGCGCTTTGTGGTAAA
>JABSRY010000600.1 GCA_013214985.1 Hyphomicrobiales bacterium | reverse complement strand
GATAAGCGAGAATGGACAAAAACAGATGTGCCTCGGTACGCTGTGCACCTTGATGATAAACCGGCCGCGTTCCGAGATCAGTTTTTAAAGATCGAAAAGCAGATTCTACCTGATTCAAGGTCATATAAAACTTCCAAATCGCCTCGCTATCGCCATCAATACCTTCATACTCAATAACATATGCACCGCAAATATTGCTTTGAGGTTTTATTTCATAGCTTAGAATATCATTATAATTTAAAGAAAATATTTTATCGAAGCCAGCGCAGCGCTCCTTAATACGGCCTATGCGCTCTTGAATTTTTTGTTCTTTTTTGATGCGCCCGGAAGCGATTGATTTAATTAAAGCATCAAGATCTTTACTTGCCTTTGATACCTTTTTCTCAAACATTGCCAGCTCTTTTTCTGCTTTGGACTCACTTATACAAAGAACTTTATTTTCTTCTTTAAGCTTCTTTAAGTGAATGGTTTGCCCCTTGGAATCTTTGATTTGGGTAAAATCATCCATCTCCACAAATTCATGCTTGAATTGTCGAGCGATATCTGCCCGCTCGATCACAGTAAAGGGAAATTGGTGCTCGCGAATTAGAGCTAAGTTCTCTTTAGTGGCAATGCCTCGATCCATCGCCAATATAGGACGAAATGGGTCATCTTTTTTGACATCAAGCAAACCACAGCTCTCAAGAATTTCCTTGAGCGTCGCGGGTTCACCGACATTACCTTCATATACTTGACTCTTTATTGGAAATCCATTACCATCAACAATTAAAGCCAAGCTGACTAGAGGATTTTGACTGCGTTTCTCTTTCGATTTACCTCGTTTGGCCAATTCATTTGCCTCGCATTTTCCTTCAAAATAAAAGTTAGTAAGATCGAATAAGAAAATGGTTCTTTGAAGAGAGAATAAATCGCATTGCTTTTCATAAAGCTTTGATTCTAAGGTGTCTTTATGGAGTAAAAGCTTATCGGCAATTTCGTAAATACGATCCTTGTGGACGCGGCTAACATCGACATCAAAAAAGTCCGGAAGAGATGTTTCATTACGCAACCAATGCCAAGTGGATAGGTCGCTTCCCGGCTTCAGTAAACGGCCCCAAATTACCGATGCAGCTAAAGCAATATCTTTCTCATTTAGCCCGCACTCAGCTAAAATATTAGAGAATTCCAGCTGACTCCATACATCATTTGCCACTAATTCAGGTCCTAAGCTACGGCTTTCGGTGACTCCAATAGTATTGATGTCAATTTCCTGAAGTCTTTTTTCTGCAATGGGTTTCGACTTTTCTTTTAATGTATTTCCTGCTAATTTCGATTTTAGGTTACGATGATAATTAATTATTGCTCGCTGCTGGTTAAGCTCTTCAAGTAGTTCTTTAGGAAGTTCAAAAAGACTGAGATGCTCAAGCTCACTATTACCATGTAAAAAAGCTTCTAAAGCATTTGCCAACTCTTTCCAGAGGCTGCGATCCAACTCAAGTTTACCAAGGGTCATCACTAATCGTTGACGAGGACCACGTTCTGTCCGCACCGACTCAACCAGACTGTGTTTGATATACACCTTGTCGGTTTTTTTATTTTTAGTTTTTGATTCACGTATATACATGCGTAAAGCAATAGCATGGAAAAATCATATGTCAAGGATAAAATAAAAGATTAGGTCACTACAAATGAATATTGAAGCATTTACCAACGACTTATGACTAATAAAATTGGGATTTAAGCACAAAAAAATATTTTTATTTTTTTTGAAAAATGATTTTCGGGGAAAGTTGGGTTAAGGAATAATAAGTCGTTTTCAAAAAGCCACATACTCGCGGCCAATCAGGTTCTTCTTTTTTCGGGGTGAAGCCCCAGCCTCAACGTAGCCTATGGCAGCGCCATAGGTAGCAACCCCAAAAAATAAGTGAAGGCTGAAGGCCTTCCTCAACTTCCCCTATTGTACCATAATAACGTTCAGGCTAGATTGTTACATCATCCCTATTTGTTGAAAAAGTCCTTCAGACTTTGGGTTTCATGAGTACCTATGGCGTTGCCATAGGCTATGATGCAATTGGGCCTTCAGCCCGAGGATCTGCTAAATTTTGAGAAGTATATAAGAAAGCTTAAGTTCCGTCCCATTAGCGAGCCAATCAGGTCTTCAGG
>JABSRY010000060.1 GCA_013214985.1 Hyphomicrobiales bacterium | reverse complement strand
ATAATATCAAATACGGGTTGAATGGGTTCACCTTGATCTATTAATTTAATCGCAGGGAGCCTTATACCCTCTTGAAAAATATCTGTAGCATCAGCAGATAGTGACCCTGGTGATTTGCCACCAACATCTGAATTATGTGCAATATTAGCAGCCCATGCAATGATTTTGCCATTTACAAAAACAGGCATCGCAACAATGATGTCATTCAAATGGGTTACACCGCCATAATATGGGTCGTTGGTGGTAAATATATCGCCTTCTTTTATATCACCTTCTTTATTATATTTTTTTAATATAACCTGAACGGCTTTATCAAGTACGCCAATGAAAGCCGGAATGCCAGCGCCAGAACTTGCTATATAACCTTTTGCATCTAAGATGCCCGTACCCATATCGAGCACTTCATAAATGATGGAACTCATTGCGGTTTTGCGCATTGCTGCAAACATTTCATCTGCTGCAGATTGTAATGAGTTTTGAATGATTTCTAAGGTGATTGGATCTGTTTTACTTTGTGTCATTGTGTGTCCTAACCTTTTAATTGAATGTGAATATTTGAATAAGCATCGACGCTTACATGACAATTTGGATTGATAACGGTGGTTGTGCCGCTATCTTCGATAATCGCGGGGCCATTAAAAACCATGCCTGGGGTAAGCTTATCGCCATCATAAATATCGCTCATATGAATGCCTTCAAGCGCATAATCGACCTCTCGTTGACCCTTAGAAGCCATGCTTGCATCTGGATTGCCAAGCTTTTGTTTTTGAATTTCTAACTTACCAACGGCAGCTTTAGCGACTAAATGAATACCAACCATTTCGATGGGTGCGTTTAGTCGGTAGGTATATTCTTTTTCATAATCGGCGTGGAATTTTGCTTGTATATCTGTAACCATTTTTGCAGTTATCACACCTTCGGGTAACAGAACTTCTGTTGTATGTTCTTGGTTTTGATAGCGAAATTTTCCGTATTGTAGAAAACTAACTTTATTTTCTGCAATATCTTCTGTTGCAAATTGAGCCAATGCTTCTTGTTTGGTCTGCTCCAATAAGCCAGAAATTTTATCAATAGATTTTTCGTTTAAATCACTTAATTGAGTGACGAAAAAGTCGCGTCTTAAATCGGACATCATCATACCCCATGCTGAGAACACTGCTGCACCAGCGGGTATGACCACTTTTTTAATGCCAAGTTCATTAGCAAGTGCAACGGCATGCATAGCACCCCCGCCACCAAAGGCTACTAGCGTAAAGTCCCTTGGGTCGTGCCCGCGGTTAACTGAAATTAGCTTTAGGGCATTGACCATATTATTATTAGCGATACGGATGATGCCTCTTGCTGCATCTGCTTCGCTGACTTCTAATTTGTCGGCAAGTTTTTTGATGGCTTGTTGGGTTGAAGCAATGTCGGCATTAATGGCACCGCCACAAAAATAGTCTCTATTGATGCGGCCTAACACTAAATTTGCATCGGTGGTTGTTGCTTCTGTGCCGCCTTTACCATAGGCAGCAGGTCCTGGCAGTGCACCCGCCGATTTAGGCCCCACATGTAGCTTTTTAAAATCATCGACCCATGCAATTGAGCCACCTCCATTGCCTATTTCTACCAGATCAACAACGGGTACCATAATAGGATAACCTGCTGACCTTCTATCTCGCTCAATCCAATAATCGGTCATAATTTTAACTTCATTATTTTCTATAAGAGAGCATTTTGCGGTTGTTCCGCCAATATCAAGCGCAAGAACATTTGGTTCACCAATAAATTTACTTAGCTCGGCCGCACCCCAAAAACCAGATGCAGGGCCAGATTCTACCATAGTAATAGGTGTTTTTGATACATTGCTCAGTGTATCGATACCGCAGTTTGATTGCATGATATAAGGTTCGTTTTTTAACCCCTGGTCTTTTAATCCACCTCTTAAACGCGATAAATAACGCTCCGCAATAGGTTGGACATAGGCCGATAATACGGCTGTATTTGTTCGCTCATATTCACGCCATTCACGGGTGATTTGATGAGATGAAACAGCAGATATTTCAGGCCATAACTTGTGTATTTCTTCCAGTGTTTGTAGCTCATGGGTTGGGTTTGCGTAGCTATGCATAAAGCAAATTGCGATTGCTTCAACGCCTTCTTGTTTAAAACCATCTAAAATTTCTGGTAATGTAGACAAGTCCAATTCAGTTGTAATTTTGCCTTTATAACTTACTCGACCGACAACTTCCTTCCGCAGATAACGCTCTACAAATGGTGCTGGTTTCTTATAATGTAAGTTAAAAAAGTCAGGGCGGTTGCCACGGGCAATTTCTAAAATATCTCTAAAGCCTTCTGTCGTAATAAGGCCAACTTTAGCGCCTTTACGCTCTGTTAAAGCGTTGATAACAATGGTTGTGCCATGTGCCATAAAGTCAACATCTTTGGGGTCGATATTGCCTTTTTTTAAGACGTCCAAAACACCTTGTTCAAAGTTAGGGGGCGTTGTGTCAGATTTCGCGGTGTGAATTGTAGCCACACCCGTTTTGTTATCAATCTTAAAACACACCATATCTGTAAATGTACCACCCACATCTGTGGCCACTCTCATAATGTTATCTGCCATCATTTATTCCTCTTTTATTATTTAATTCGTTGTACAAATAACAAATAGTTGCACCATGAATTAATGATTTCACTTTTTCAATCTGTGTCTCTTGGTAAAAATCTTTCGTATTCAAACAATTTAAAGTCGCTAAAACTTGGTCGTTGATAATGATCGGTACGTTAATACAAGAGCCACAACCTAAAGTTTCAATCAATTCATAATCAGGGAATACATCGGCAATTTCTTCAATGCTATTCGAGATAAAGGATTTTTGGTTATTTAGAACTTGTTCGCTCCAATAATCTTCGGTAACGGGTTTGGTACCAAATGTGGGGTAACTTTCTGGTATATTCGTATAGATGCGGCTTGCAATTGTGCTATTCTCTTCAAATTTTGTAATGGTGAATATTTTAACATCTATTACCGAAGCCGATTGCTGATAGAATTCTTCAAACAATGCATTAACGCTAATTTTTTCTGATATTTTATTTAGTAAATGATGCGTAATGTTAGAATTGTGCATTATGTGCCTCGCTTAGTTTGTTTCTTAAAATTTGTTCACTTTTATCAATGACTGGAATTGCTGAAATTAGTTGCCGCGTATATTGCTGTTTTGGATTGTTGAAAATCACATCCGTTGTGGCATATTCGACTATCTTCCCTTGGTTAAACACACATACATTATTGGCGATATTACGGACGACCGCCAAATCATGAGTAATGAAAATATATGAAATGCCGCGCTCTTTACGCAGCTTATTTAACAAGTTTAAAATACGTGCCTGTACCAAAACATCCAATGCCGATGTAGGTTCATCTAATACGATTATTTTTGGTTCACACGCTAATGCGCGGGCAATACTCACCCTTTGGCGTTGCCCACCTGATAATGCTGCAGGGAGCCGATGTTTAAATTCGATTGGCAACCCAACTTCAAGCAATAAAGTGTCAATAATTTGACCTCTATCAGATTTATCACCAATATTATGTACGTCTAAAGCTAGCTTTATGGATGCGCCAATGGTTTTTTTTGGGTTTAATGCGGATAGTGGGTTTTGTTGCACAAATTGTATTTGTTTTTTGAGCATTAGGCTGCGCTCTGGTAAAAGCTTTTCATTTAAAAAAGTAATTTCGCCAGATGTCGGCGGAAATATCCCCAAAATCACATTAGCAATGGTTGATTTTCCTGATCCAGATTCTCCAACTATCGCTAAACATTCACCTTGCTGCAAGCCAAAAGTCACGTCAGATAACGCTTGAACAGTGTCTTTACCTTTTCCAAAAACTTTATTGATATTTTTTGCAAATAAAATTGTATTATTCATACAGGATCTCCTATTTCTTCCCCACCCTTATGGATAAAAATAGGATCATAATATCGCTCAGACGTATCGTCTATTTCTGGAATTCCTCCACCTGTAATGCGTGGCACTGCCGCCATTAATGCCTGAGTATATGGGTGTTGAGGATTGTCAAAAATATCATGCGTTTTGCCTTGTTCGACAATGCGGCCTTTATAAATTATATAAACTCTGTCTGCGAACTCTCTAACCACACCCAAATTATGAGATATAAATAATACAGCCGTATTTTCTTGAGTAACAAGTTCTCGCATTAAGTTTAGAGTCTGCGCCTGTACTGTAACATCAAGCGCGGTGCCTGGCTCATCTGCTAATAATAAGGATGGTTTATTTACCAAAGCCATTGCGATCATCACTCTTTGGTTCATACCCCCTGATAATTGAAACGCATAACTGTTCAACACTCGGTCGGCGTCGGTTATTGCTACTTTATGCAACCAATCGATTGCAATTTTATTTGCTGCTTGTTTTTTGATTTTGGGGTTGGCGGTTCTTAGAACTTCATAAAATTGTTGGCCGATTTTAAAAGTTGGGTTTAACGACGAAGTCGGGTCTTGAAAAATCATTGATATTTCTTTGCCACGTAAGCTGTGTTTTTGTGCTTTAGTCATTAAATCTAACCGCTGCTCGTTGAATAAAATATCACCCGAAAAATTTGCAGATGTTAATTCATCAAACATGCCTAAAATTATTCGAGCCGTCACCGATTTTCCAGAACCAGATTCGCCAACTAATGCAACGCGCTCGCCAGCTTTGATATGGATATTTAGCCCATGTAAGATTTTATGCTCGCCTTGAAAGGTATTAAACCCTAGTTCCAAATTTGTAATTTTCAATAATGGGTTATTCATTCTTCACCTCCGAGTATTTCACGCAAAGCATCGCCCAATAAATTGAACCCAAATACTGCAATTAAAATTGCAAGCGCTGGAAATATAACTAGCCACCAGCTATCGGGTAAATAATTACCGCCTTCTGCGACCATTGAACCCAAATCTGGTGTGGGCGCTTGAACACCCAAACCAAGAAATGAGAGCGAAGCCGCTATTAAGATTACAAAGCCTAAATCTAGCGCCATTTTTGTAATAATAGATGCCCAACAGTTTGGTAATATTTCACGAAAGATAATATGAAACTTACTGGCGCCAATAATTTCTGCAGCTAGAACATAACCCTCTTGCGTTTCTGAACGGGTTAGGTTGTAAACAAGCCGTGTATACCAAGGCCACCACATAATGGTTACTGCCATCATGCCGTTAAATAATGAGGGTTCTAATAAGCCCATCACAGACATGGCAAGCACCAAAGGGGGAATAGATAAAAACACATCGGTTATGCGCATTAATATTGTCTCTGTCCAGCCGCCCATATAACCTGCAACAAGGCCAATACTAACGCCTATAGGAACAGATATTACAAGCACAACAAAGCCTAATATTAGTGAAATTCTATATGCATAAATAATGCGCGTAAATAAATCGCGGCCAACTAAATCGGTGCCAAAAATATTTGGCCAATGTGGGGGTTGGTTAAAATTAGAAAAATCAACAATTGCACCGCGATGTTCTGGAAATGGTGTAATAAAATCAGCAAATATTGCAGATAGAATAACAATAGATACCAAAATTACGCCCAGTAACGACATCGGGTTTGAAGTTAATTGATAAAAGATCTTTTTCATGTTTATTGACCCTTTGCCAAACGTATACGTGGATTAATATAGGTGATTAGGAGGTCTACAATGATATTCACGACCAAAAACATAGCCGATATAACCAATACGGTGCCGACAATTGCATTTAGGTCTTTTCGTAAAATGACTTGCACACCATAGCGAGACAAACCAGGCCATGCAAAAACGGCCTCGACTAAAAACGCATTGCCAAGCATGGCCGCAAAATCTAACCCAATAATGGTTAAAGATGGAATTAGCGAAGGTTTAAAAGCATATTTAGTTGCAATACGTTTTGCCGAAAAGCCAAAGGCTTGCGCCATTTCTATATATGGTTTTTTATAAGTTTCGACCATATTGGCACGAGTCAGCCGTGCTGCCTGCCCAATACCAGATAGAGACAACGCAAATGCAGGTAGTAATATATGCCAAATAGCATTTACAAACACCGTGAAATTACCATCTATAAGGGCATCGACAGTTAAAAAACCCGTTATATTGTCTGGTAATAATAGCTGGTCATCGATGCGACCCGCAACGGGAAAAAGCGGTAAGAAGAATGCAAATAATAACATTAAAATAACGGCCCATACAAAGCTTGGTGCAGAAACAGTTAGTAAAGCCAATATACGTACACTATGATCTTGCCATTTATCTTTATACTTTGCCGCGATAATGCCAAGCGGTATGCCAAATGCCACCATAAAAAATCCTGCAAATATAACAAGTTCAAGCGTTGCGGGTAAAAACTGGGCAATATCGGTCGTTACTGGGCGGTTGGTGTATAAGGATATACCAAGGTTTCCATTAGAAAGGTCTTTGATGAAATAGCCATATTGTGTGATAATATTATCATTCAAATGCAGCCTTTCACGCAGTTTATCAATTTGCTCAATCGACGCATTTGGCCCTAACGCGATGCGTGCTGGGTCACCTGGTATCACTCTAGCAATCGTAAATATTAACATGGATACGCCAATTAAAACGACAAGAGATGTACCTATTCGTTTTAGCAGCATTTTTACTACAGAATTCATTATAACGGCCCTTGCCTGTTAAAATAGTATGACATTATAGGAGGAGAGCCACCTTTGTAGGGATCCAAAGGCAGCAATCGAAATCATTCGTTAATTTGCATTAAACGGAAGGTGAAGCCCATTCCTTCTAAGCCAAATGATTTTTCTGGGTCGCTAAGCGCAGGTACTTTAACTCTATTACTCGCGGCAAAGACTGCTTGTACGTTGTAACCATAGATAGAGGGCGCAATTTCTATCAAACGTTCATTTAACTTGCTATATGCAGCTTCTCTAAGCTTTATAGTACTGGCACTGCGGCCTTGTTCTAGTGCTTGATCAACAATCGCATCCTTCAAATGTTCGGGTGATTGCCATGTACCTGAAACAGATGAATGATACTGACCAAATAACAAAGTGTCTGGGTCACCAGTCACCGCATTAACAAATAATTGTGAAATATGAGGCGTGTTTTCTGCCTTTGATACTTGTTCAGCAAAAAGAGCCCATGGCATCTTGGTGATTTTTGATTTAACACCAATTTCAGCAAAATTCGCTTGCATTAATAACGCAAATCTTTCTTCAAGCGGCACTTCTGAAATCCACGAAATGTTTATTTCAAAGTCTTTCGGATCGTATTTACAAGCGGATAAATGTTTTTTAGCGGCATCAAGATTGCGCACTAATTTTTCTGATTCTGGTTTTTCACCGAGCATACCTGATGGAATTGCACCTGTCGCCGCGCTGCCCATTGCAACATCATCGGTAATTGAAACAAGCTTTAACACTGAATTATAATCAAAAGCATTAGATAAGGCCAAACGACAGTGAACATCGTCTAACGGCGCTTTTGCTGTGTTCATTTTTATATAAAATTCTTGTGTGCCTTTTTCAACTAGTAACTGAGACCCGCCCTTTGCTAGCGCTTTAAGAACTTCAGGTGGTAGCCATTGAGATGAAATGTCGTGTTTGTTTTGAGAAATTAAAGTTCTTACCGTGGCGGCTTCTAGACCGTAGCGCAACCGAACTTCACTTGGTGCTGCCTTATCAATATCCAAAAAATAATTTGGATTTTTTTGCATTACCGTTTCATCTTGTGGGTTATGAGAAGTAACTTTATATGCGCCAGTACCGGCGCTGTTGGTCGAAAGATATTTTTCACCCCAATCGCCCATATCGTCTTTGTCTTCATCGCTTTTAACAATATTTGCCATAATAGCTTTTTTATCAATAATTGGCAAACGAACCAATGAAGCGATAAATGATGCAGATGGCTTATTTAGCGTGAATTTAACTGTATTCGCGTCAGTAGCTTCAATAGTCTCAACATCGCCAAATAAGTAAGACAACCCTAAACCCATGGATTTTAGACGATTTAATGAGAATACAACATCTTCAGCAGACATTATATTGCCACTATGAAATTTTACACCTTCTCTTAATGTAAATGTAAAGACCTTATCCTGTACTTCAAATGACGTTGCCAGATGGGCTGCAAAACCGCCCCTACCTTGGTTGGGTACAACCAGCGTGTCGTATATGTTAAACAT
This sequence comes from Hyphomicrobiales bacterium, assembly GCA_013214985.1. Taxonomy (GTDB): domain Bacteria; phylum Pseudomonadota; class Alphaproteobacteria; order Rhizobiales; family OSC116; genus OCS116. Next base: position 1,080 of record JABSRY010000060.1, on the reverse strand, counting down.
CAATATAGAGTCAGCATAATCAGACGCTTTTGCAGGGTCAATCTCACCGACAGCTACTTCATTCAATCGAAGTACACCCTCAGCGTGTACATGTGTGATTGCAATTGAGCTCAAGGCAGTGGCCGCAATTATAGCCAATTTGAAATGATTCAAATTCATTTTATTCTCCATCTTTTTTGGGTTGTTCCAGTTATTCTAGTATTGTTTTTAGTTAATTACGATCTTTGTGTAATGGGTTTTCTCCGAATATATCTAAGGTACATACAGTTAGTATTTTTGTATTTTCGTGTGTATGATTCCAACTTCTATGTGGTCGGGTCGATTTATAATGAATACTATCCCCTTCGATCAAAACACGTTCTATACCATCCAATTCGATAGTCAGAGCGCCTTCCAAAATATATAATAATTCTTCACCATCATGAATATTAGTTTCGCCTTTGTGCCCAGGTGGGTCGGTAATAATAACACCGTTAAGAGTATGTCCACTAAATGCAGATGATATCCTCTCATAGGACAGAGTGTTTTTACCAACCGCGTATGTTTCTCTATCTTTTCCTATTGATAATGCGCGTTCCGATTTCGGTTGTTTAAGAAAATCTGCTATATCCACTCGCAATACAGCACATACGCTAGTTAGTGATGATAGCGACGGCGTTGTAACACCACGCTCAATTTGAGAAATAAAACCGACTGAAAGCCCCGCTTGTTCTGCGACGACCTTCATGGTCAAACCAAGCATTTTTCTTCTATCCCTTAACTTTTCATTTAAAGGAATATCTAAGCAATTATTAATATCACTGGCAGCTGCCATTTTAAACCTCTAGTTATAGTATTACTATAATTTCAAATTTAAACTATAGTATTTATGGTTATAGTAATACTATAATTTAGTAGCGTTGTGGATAAATCAATTGCTCTAGGAGGTACCAATAATTATATACCTTAAACATCAACAAGTTAAACCAATTTCTTGGGCGTAAATAATTAAATATTATTTCTATATACACGCCTCACTCCAAGACCCGAAAGTCTTGATGTGATATTATACGGAAATTATCTGTAACTTGATCTCGGAAG
>JABSRY010000006.1 GCA_013214985.1 Hyphomicrobiales bacterium | reverse complement strand
CGTCTTGCGAAGAATTTGGGCGTGGTAAACGCGCCTTATCTATCTTTCCATTCGGAGTGACCGGAAAATCGTCACAGGATATTAGATGCCCCGGAATACCCGCAGGTGGGCTACGGTCAGCAAGAAACGACCGAATATCAGAAGCCGTTAAAGTGCATTCAGGTTCCGCGATATACCACGCAATCAGGCTTTTTTGCCCCTGCTCATCTTCTTCGGCAATGACCACGGCCTTTTCAATCAACGGGTGGATTTCCATCAACGCACTAACACCTGCAAGCTCTAGGCGAACTCCCATAATCTTGACTTGATCATCTTTACGTCCACGGAGATGCAAATCACCATCTTGGTCAAAAAAACCAACATCTCCGGTGAGATACCAATCAGCTCCATCAATTCTGCTTACTATTGGGATAATGTCATCTGTTTGAGTAGCATACCCAAGGCTTGCAAAAGGCGTCGAAATAGCGACCTCGCCCATTTCGCCGAAGGTGGTTGGGACTCTTGCCTCAGATAAAATGACGACATCTGTTTCAGGCAACGCAGTGCCACAGCATTGGATGCCAGCTGTTGCAGGTACTGGAACCTCTGCATGGAATTTTGCGAGTGTTGTTTCTGTCGGGCCATACAGGTTGTGGACAACAGAATTCGGGAAACGCACACGCCAGCGTTCAACCAGTGATCCGGACAGCGGTTCGCCAGCAAATAGCGTATGCTTCAAGCTAATTGTTGATGATTGGTTCGTTGTGGCAGAAAGCAACGCATTGGCAACTGACGGAACCGTGTGAAACACAGTGATGCCATGTTCGCTTATCCACTCCATCGTGGAATGTGCCGCCATGGGTTTGTTATTTGAAGGCAGAACTGAAATGCAGCCTGACACGAGTGGTAGCAAAATGTCGCGTAGGACGACATCAAATGAAAATCTGGTCAAAAGACTGACACGGTCATTAATGGAAAGGTTCAAGCAATCTTTTTCCCAAGCGATGAAATGCGCAAGACCGGAACTTCGCCCCAGAACCGGTTTGGGAACACCAGTTGATCCAGACGTGAAAAAAATATAACAGGGGGCATTTGGGTCACTCTGATCTATCAAAGGCGACAGATTTGTCGCCAGGGTATCCCCGCTCTTTTCCAAAGTAACTTGAATCAAATCAGGCGCAAAATCATCCGCGTCAGATAAATTAAGTATGGCTTTTGGCATAGCAAGCTCCAACATTTGGTTCTTGCGCGCGAGATTCAGGCTTTCGTCGATTGGAACTATTACAATTTCATCTATCAAAGCTGCCAAAAGTGCCGCCAAAGATTGTGGTGATGGGGTGCCATACAAAGCAAGACGATCGCCACGTGCCATTCCTGACGCTTTGAAAGCACTTTGCGCAGATGCTACCATTAGACGAGCCTCGCGCCGCGTCGTAACGTTGTCACCTTGCATCCAGAGCGGGCCGTCATTCACCGTCAGACCCTGTTTCAATAACGTGTTTAGCGATACTGATAATGCTGGTTTCTTATTCATCACTCTTCTTTCTTGAATATATCAGGATGTTAGCGTCTGCGTACGCTGCGGATTATATAGCTCGAACATGACGTGAGGCTGATTGTTAACAGTCGAAAGCACTGCTTTGGCCACCGCTGGGGCTTGAGCAAAACCACCGGTGTTGTGGCCTCCGGTCAAGATCAGGTGTCCGCCGGAGATCGTCCGTAAGGTATCGAAAATGCCTAACCCCGAAGGTGTCCAAGGGCGCACACAGTATTTAGGCGGCACATTTAGCATTCCAAGTCGTTCAGCCTCTGCATATTTGTCAGGAAACAATTCTTGCGCGGTATCCTTAATGCAGCGGATTAATTTTTCAGTCTCCGAGGAATCCGCCGCGTCAGGTTTATTCCCAATAAAGCTATGCCCAGAGCTGCAATATATCACGGGGCGTGATTGTGCATCATGACCCGGAATAATGTTGGCACCTTCCGCGGCTTCGGTCGCCGCGAAACCCTGACGCCTGATCTTTAAAGGGGCCGAAAGTGGGTTTTTCTCATTAGGTAGTGTTATCCACATCCCCATCATTGAGGCGATGTCTCTGGTCGGCCGTAATGTTTCACACTTCAACTTAGCATACGCACCGGGGCAAATCACAACATGATCCGCCATCCGTTCTTCTTTCCCAAATCGAAGCCCTGTTACCTCACCCTCATTATTCGTCGTCAAGGCATCGAGTTCCGCATTCCAATGAAAGGTCACTCCTGCATCTTGCAGAAAACGGATCAAATTCCGAGAGAACCCTATGACATTTAACGAAAACCCTTCCACGCGTAATGCTCCGGAAACAGAACCTGCCTGGATAGATTCCGCGAAACAGGGCTGGATTTTAGCAAGACGATCCACTGGTATAACATCACGTAGAGCACCTAAATTCTCTTCCGAACGTATGGCCGATTGAAAGGCCTCTGCTGTCTGATAAACACGCAAAAGAGTGTTATTAAAATTCACACCACGGAGAATTTGTGGGTAAAGTGAAAATATCGACTTCCACCCTTCTTTGCTCTCTCGATTGAATTTTATAATGTCCTCATTGTAGACACCTGACAGCCAATACGGGATGGATTCCAAGCGTGTAATCCAGGCTCGTTCCGCCTGATTAAACGATTCGACATCCCGAGATAGCCAGCCATCCTCAGCAACACTTTTCCGAAAGGGCGAGCGTTTGCTAAATGATGTATCTTTTCCGCGAAACAGATGATGCCGGGACTCATTAAGAGAGAAAATTCGCGCATCCATTCCTCCAAATGTTGCTCCCGTTGAATTGGAGGGGAAGTGCGTTGTCCGCAAAGGATTTGGCATCCTGTCGAATATTTCGATGTCAAATCCATGCTGTGATAACTCAAGCGCAGTTATTAAGTTCACTACACCCGAGCCAACAAGAAATACTCGCTTCCCAATAGCTGGAACTTGCAGCTGTTTTTTAGGCCCCGGGCGAAGACGCCGCTCGACCTCAGCAAAGGCTAGTCGTTCAGATTCTTCCATGGAGCTCGCAGAAACAACTGAAACATTCGGTAAATCGGAAATTTCCCTAGTAACCCCATGAGCAGGATCAGCAATAAGCACTATACAATCTGGAAGGGAACTCCCTTCAAGCAAGAGCAACACATCTTGATCTTTGCTTGAAAGCATCAGCGCCTTCGCGCCTCCCGCAACCAGCTCATCTTGAATGAAGAGTGGGTGTCGAAGGCGTAAATCTGGACGATAGCGAGTGTTACTAGATGAGTATATAGAAAGTGTGCTGTCGGAAAGCAAGGATATAATATAGACTGAAATGCTTAATACCCCTATAATTTAATAACTTTGCTTACAATTCTTCTCGCCTTACGTAACATAAAATTTATTATGATTCAACCCATGATTAATTTTTTGGAGACAAAATAGCAGGGCACTTCAGATCCCCTGAAAACGCCCGAAAGCTCAACATGTTGTTCGGCACAATTTTGGCCGTAGTCGCTGTCTGGTTGTTCCTGTCATAAGTCGCTTTGACAGCATTGCCGACAGCTAGATGCGGGTATTAGGAATTGAAGTCTGAGTGGCAGCTTTTTGTACGATTAGTATGCGTCATTTTTTTCCTTACAGCCCAATTGCTTCAAGCTTGTTGAAAAAGCTGTACTGTAATTTAAGTCGCCAGCAACTACGGAAAAATTACTATATCGACATAAAAACTGCCAATTTTTGGGAAGATTCCTGTTTCTTTTTTTGCGGCTTTATGCAAACTTACTGCTGGTATTTACTCAAAAAGAGTGAGGGTTTTGGAGGTTGGAATACTTTGCTGCGATCAGTGCGATCCTTTTTATCGACCTATTGGCGCTCATTAGGAGAGTACCAAAAGTAGTGGGGCAATTAAGCCGCAATTTTTTGTTTTGGCAGGTTATTATCATCCGTTTTCATTCCAGAATACCAACTTTCAAATTTGTTTCTAAGGGTTTTATCAAGGGTTCTAGTCCTGATTTGCAACATTTGATGTGCACCAGATTTAGACCAACGCATTTGCTGTTTTTTACAAAATCGTTTTCCAACTACAACATTCACGGTGCTCTCAACAAATCCAGTTGATACACGTTTGTCAATGAGCATTTAAAAGTGACCCACCCTTGGGGCGTTGTTGCATGGATATGACGGTAGGTTGAGTTTTCCCTTACCCGTTGCATTAGCTCAAGCGATAACCTCGAACTTTGGTCTACCAAGTTCTGTCATTTTGTTTAAAATGTAAGTGCCAATTCTAACCTTTGTTTTCTGATTTAAGAAGTTATGTGCTTTCAATTTTGATCCAATAACCGCCTTCCATCGACCCATTTGGGTTTCTATACGGCTGCGTTGATTATACCCACTTCTATTTTGCCAACCTATCCGCCCTTTGTCGTTAATTTCTAATATATGTTGATCACGAATGGAGGGGGACGTCTCAAAGAGTGGACTGAGTATCGCTGTTTTTGGTGGTGGAATAAAAATCTGTATATTTTTACCAAAACGCTTAATTAGTAAATCACTAGTCGGCGCCCCATCATAAGCACCATCCGCTAGAAACTTACGGACTGGTTGATTTATCTGATCAACAAGATCAGCTAAAGCCGTTGGGTCGCCTATGTCTTCCTTGGTTAGATCCGAACATATAAGGTCCAGTCCAAGGTGTAACTTACGCCACGACTTGCGCTTAGTCTTTAAACCACTATAGCCTACGTCATATAAAGTGATTCAATTTAAAGAGGTCATCAATGGAACATCTTTAAATTGAATCACTTTATATGACGTAGGCTATATGGTTCTGTCGCAAAGATTTTAGGTTTTCATTGATATTTTTATCTGACTCTATAAGCATGTTAAAAATAAGCAACATATTTAGGTTACCTCGATGATATCATTTTCTGGCAATCACTTTCCAAAACAGGCCATTTTATACGCAGTGTTCTTTTATGTACGCTATGCGGTTTCCTATCGTGACCTGGAAGAAATTATGGCGGAGCGCGGTGTGACTGTGGATCATGCAACGTTAAACCGATGGGTTGTAAAATATTCACCTTTAATTTCCAGTCAAGCACAGCGTCGGAAGTCTGGTACTAGCAGATCTTGGCGCATGGACGAAACCTATATTAAAGTAAAAGGCAAGTGGACATATTATTATCGTGCCGTCGACAAACATGGTAAAACCCTAGATTTCATGCTGTCCGTGAACCGCGATAAAACTGCAGCAACTGAGTTTTTCAACAAAACTATCCAAACTAATGGCTTCCCTGATAAAGTAGTAATTGATAAAAGTGGGGCAAATCTTGCTGGATTATATAACATAAATTGCCAGTTGATTATCAATGGTTGGTTTTGGTTAGTTGAAGTTTTACAGGTGAAATATCTGAACAACATGATTGAGCAAGACCACAGATTCATTAAAAAGTTGACCAAGCAAATGATGGGGTTCAAGTCGTTCCGATCTGCTTCGGCTACACTGGAGGGAATTGAGGTTGCACATATGATCCGCAAACAACAATTTGGAACCACTGGTAAAACCGCTTTCCAACAATTTGCGGCACTCGCTGAATAACTGTGTCTAGCAAGAGGGACAACCTCATCTGAATTAGCAGTTTGCGACAGAACCCAAACAAGCATGACGCAAATGATAGCGGATTTAAGTGAGCAAGATCGTCGCAAGGTTGGTGCTGGTATTATGCTATTATCAAACCATAAAAACAGTAAGGATATAACTTTAGGGAATATTTATACAGCACAAGTTGATGGTAATTATTTAGTCAGTTCCAATAACGGTAATATTTTTGCTAGTCGCTCACAATTGTTAGGACAAATGATTGTCAAGTCAGACGGAAGACTAAATGATAAGTATGCCAAAGATCTTATAAAGTTTTATGAACAAAGTATCGAGGTGGCATCTGACAATGATATTGTAAATTCAAATAAATTGCTTGAAGTAATTGCACAAGAAGAAAATGGAATTGCAAAAAGCCTTGCAAATTACACTAATAGAAAGTCTTCACTTGAAGCCAAACATGAGAAATTAAAGAAAGAAGGTGAAATCTATTTACATAAAGTAAAGTTTACCGATTTTTCCGTAACTAAAAATAGATCTAGTTTTAAAATAGAGAGCCGCGTTTCCTTCATGATTAAAAACCAAGAGAAAGTTGCATTAAAATATCCGAGTATTGGTATCGAAATCAGACTTAAAAATAACCAAAAATTACTTCTTTCGAATTTGTATAGTCATCATTCAAATAAAGCAACTGACCCGGGTGAACAACGTATTTATGATAATTTTTGGATTAGAAAACATCTACGTATGAAAGACAAAAATATTGAATTGCCAAATAACATTGAAGAATATGACATTACAACATACCTCGCAAAAATAAAGTTCTCTGATGGTACAAAAAAAGTGTTTCGTTTAGAGGGTGGTGAACGGAGATTTTTGTATAAAAAAGGGTATGAGAAACATATTAAGGCGTGTGCTAAAGCCCAGGCACAATTAGATGATTTTCGTAAAAAAATTCAACTCCGTATTGGTAAACTAAAAAACCGCCAGATTAAAAAACTAGATAGAATTTCTCGATTTGGTAATTATAAATGTTGATAGGCAACTTTCTGATCATATAATATTACTATTTGGCCTAATCGGTTACAAAACTGTAAAAGAGGCAAGTTTAAAGAACATACAATGAACATATTATATATTTTATAATCTCATCAAACCTCGTTAGATGAGGCAGAATTTAAGATAATTCAATTTGTGGAAAACCCACACTTTAACAGTCTTATTTTTCCGTTTTATAAAACCACTAATACGTTTTATAAATACAACAATATAAAAAACTTGGTGCAGAAACATTCCACACTCCCCCGCCATTACCTCATAGTCGTTATTTGGGCTGATGGGCTTCAACATATGAGCGTAGAACAGCATTCATCCGCGTTAAATGACCTTTGCCTTGATTTTTGAAAAAATCAAAAATATCAGAATCAAGTCTTAAATGAACGGATGTTTTACTTTGTGGTTCAATAATAGTTGCATTATCCCAAAAATCTTCGCCTAAACTCTCGCCAATAGGGGCGTTTACATCGTGATGCAGTTCACCATTCTTTTGCATTGTCGCAATTTCACTTAAAGAAGTGCGCTTTGTATTTCTTTTCGCCATTTCGTCCTGCCTTCCATGCGGTTATAAGTCTAAAAACTTTGTCTTCAATGGGTGTGTAAACAAGTATAAAATATTCTTCTTCAACATGCCCCAATGCTATAAATCGCTTTTCACCGTAATCCATACGATCATCACGTTTAACAAGGGTCGGATTATTAAAAATTTGGGCTACGTATAAAAGATCAACACCACGGTTTTTAATAGTTTCTGCCCGTTTATCTTCATCCCATTCAAATTCCATATGTACTCCTATAAATTAATATACACTTTTGTGTACACAATTGTCAATGGGATTTTATTTGCTAATATTTATTGTCCGCCATCAAAGCCATTATCATAAGTGGTTTATCAAAACGTCTAAATAATTATGATAGATTATATTACTCATAAGTGTAGCTGCTTGCACCCTACTCAACTCGACACAAATTGATGATGTTAGTGGTGTGTCGTTGAATATACTTCGGGGCATGCTCATATATCTACTACTGCCATCTATGCGAATGCAATAGGGCAGAAAGAACAAGACATTGTCGCTAGTATGTGGAAATTAAGATTAGAGCAGTAAGCTTTATTTACTTGGTATCTTTGATAAAATCTTGTCTAGTAGCTTTTCGCTAATTTCTCCGACTGGTGTATTATCTCCATGTTTTTTATCAAGAGTATCAGAGGCATTAATGGAAATAGCTTTTATTGCCGCAGCTAAAAGATCATTCATTAGCTTGCTATCCCCAGCGCCTAATTTATCTTGTTTTTCTATTTCATTTTTAAAACCAATATATGATTTTAAAATAGCTTCTTTGTGAGCATACTCTTGTTGAAGCCTTTTTGCCTCACTTCTTCTTTTTGAAAAATACAAAGCAAGCCAAAGCGGTGCTAAAGCCATTGGTAGTCTAAAGGCATATTCAGACAATCTATCTAGGAATGACGTAGCCGTATTGTTGCCTGTAGTATAACTCCAAAATGTTATACCTCCAACACCAACCAAACAAATCATAAAGGCCGCGCTATTTAAATAAACAGGCCATTTAAACTCATCTTTTAGATCCTTATAACTTGACGCTAAACCTGCACTGACAGCCCCCGGTAACAAACTTTCAATGTCAGTTTTTAATTTTTCATAATTGTCTTCTTGGATTTTTCTAAAATCTTCAATATTTTGTTGGTGTACTGTAAGCTCTTTTTGTTGGGTCTCTAAACCTATTTTATAATCATTTAATTTCCCTTGCAAACCACCATCACGAACACCTTCGCTGTCTTTTTCACCATAAACTTCCGTAACATATTCTTCTATATTATTAAAACTTTCAGAAGAAGATTTTTCCAAAATTTCAATAGCATCTTTATTTTCTTCTATATTTTTTAATGAAGCTACAATTTTCTTTTCTATGGATACCTCTCCATCAACGCCGTCAAATATCTTTTTTTGATAATTGTTTATGATAGAAAAGACATGGTTAGACTCCCCCAATATTTCATCTATTTGATTTTCAATTGAAGTGTTATCCTCATCTCCATCTATGAGTTTTATTTTTAACAATTCTATTTTTTCATTGAAACCTTCAATTTTCTCCAAAATTAAATTTGATGTGGCTTGATCTTTTCCAATAGATAGAACTGCTTCATTTTCTTTATTATGGATTGTATCGAATTGCTTTTTTACTAAATTAGCATATGCTTTGAAAGCTCCTGATGCAGCCTGTGCCGATGTCTTCCCATTTTTTACATATGGCTGTATAGTATTCAGTAAAACATCAATTATATTGTTTGCACCGTCAAGGTGAGGAACATTAAAACTCGTACTATATGTATTAATATTATTATAAAGGGTGGCTAATTGCTGATCAAAGACATTCCAAACGTTGACAGGTACTAATTCGGGATCAGATGAAATAACTAATTCGTTAATAAACGATACTGCTTTTATAAAGCGAGCTACTTTAGAGAGGTCACTTCTTGGAATATCACTTTTGCTTTCTAGCGTTTTAGCTAAATTAATTACATTATTCCAATTTATATGAAAATTATGGTTTTTAAAATCAGTAACCCATTGACTCATACATTTCCCCGTTATTCTTAATTCTTATAGTATATCCAATTACTCTATATCATATTTTTTTATAAATCTTGCTCTATTAAAGTAAACTTTGAAATTCAGACCGTCACGTTTTTAGTGTCAATTAATTTATGGGTTTTGTTTTGAAGCGACCCAAAAATCCAAAAAAGCTTATCAAATGATTATTTAATCAAATAGGTTGATATTTTGGGTATACTTAAAATGATCTTTTAGAATAAACAATATTTACTGGATTAATATGTGTATTTTGGGTAGCTTATTCGTTAATGAACAATTTTACGCCATGGCACACCCATAATGAACAAAAATACAACTAAAATTGGATATGCCCGCACCTCCACAACCGACCAGCGACTTGATATTCAAATTGAAGCACTAAAACTTGCAGGTTGTAGTATAATTAGAGAAGAACAAAAAAGCGGAACTTCTCTTGAAGGCCGTCCAGAGTTAAAAACTATCCTTGAATTTATTCATGAAGGAGAAACATTGGTTGTAACTCGAATTGATCGATCGGCTAGATCATTACACGATTTGCAAATAATTGTTGAAATACTAAAATCCAAGGGCGCAAATTTATATGCTACTGAACAGCCAGTTGATACTTCTACAGCGGCTGGTAAGGCATTTTTTGATATGCTTGGTGTTTTTGCGGAATTTGAAACTAATTTACGACGAGAACGTCAAGCTGAAGGTATTGCTGCCGCTAAAATACGTGGTGTATATAAGGGCAGATCTCCAAAGATTGATCGTTATGAAATCAAGCGATTATTATCGGAAGGTTTAGGCCCAACCCAGATTGCCCGTGATTTGGGTATTTCTCGTGGAACGGTTTATCAAACACAAAAATCAATGGGACAGGTATAATGAAGGATTTATTTAACCCACCAAATTTAACACCTAAATTATGCGAAGCTGTTCGCCGGAAGATATTAAAGGCATCACAGAAAATTGCGAGTGAATACGGACTGGTTGTTAAAAGTAATAAAATGAGTGATTTAAATTTGCATTATGGATTTAACATGGATATTCGTATTGCAATTCCTGCATCCGATGGCACAGCTTATGATCCAGAAAAAGTATTTTTTGAATTATTAGCAGGAAACTATGGATTAAACAAAAGTGATTTTGGACGAGAATTTAGCACTGGAAAAGAAAAATTCAAAATTACTGGAATAAACCCAAGGAGACCAAGATATCCAATTTCTGTTGAACGCATACCAGATGGTCATAACTTTAAATTTGAACCAGAGAATCTTTTAATATTACTAAATACATCTTCAAAAAACTAGTGTTCTTAATATGTTCTTAATTGTGGCCAAAATAAACGGCTATGTGGGCACTAGGCCTGGAGGGAATTGAGCTTGCACATATGATCCGTAAACAACAATTTGGAACCACTGGTAAAACTGCTTTCCAACAATTTGCTGCACTCGCTGAATAACTGTGTCTAACAAATGGGGCGACCTCGTCTGAATTAGCAGTTTGCGACAGAACCCTCATCAGCAGGTTACGAAGGAGTGGAAACTGTTTGATCATGCCAGCGAGACATATGAAAATTAATGTCCGCAGGGCTTGATTCATTTAGCACTATCTTAGCATTTGGAATATCATTGCTTATAGTACGTTCTAGCGCTTGTTTGGTGCTTAAACCGTAGTCTAGCCATCTTTGTATTAAGCGTTTTTTTAACTCATTCATTGATACATTTATACTAATTGTTAGGTCAAAGTTCGCATGGCATTGAATCCACTCTGGTCGCTTAAGTAATAGATAATTCCCCTCTACTAAAACAATTTCTGTTGTTAAGGGAATCACGCGTCCACCTGCTCGTGAAAGATCAAGCATTCGATCAAAAATTGGTACAATAACATTCTTATTTGCTTTGCAAATTCGGGTCATTATGGTTTTAAATCCATCTGAATCAAAACTCTCAGGTGCTCCTTTTTTAGAAAGAATTTGGAGATCTGATAGCACGTTATTATCAAGATGAAATCCATCCATTGGTAATATTGCTGAACTGTTAGTAGCTAGCGCGTTTAAACGATCACAAATTAACTCAGAAAGCGTTGACTTTCCGGAACCCGGCGGCCCTACAATAGCAACAACTAAACGTTGATTATTGGTTTTTTTGGACAGAATTACTTCTATAACGCCATCCAAATTTGTTTGGCCTATGCCATTAGGGTATGTTCGATTTTTATTTTGCACGTAATTATCAATCTCTATTTAATTTGCAGAATATTCAAGGTTCAATTCAAGCTTATAAAAGATATTATAATTTGTTAGATACATACATTTTTAAAGTTTGTTCAGTGCCTTCTATCCAAATTGTTTTGAGAGCATTATGGAATTCTTCGACATAGGTTGAATTATTGATCAAACTACCAAAAACGTTATTTAATTGTAAAAATATTTTTGGCTTGTTTTTTGCGGCCCTCGCGCTAATTTGCAAACGATCCCATATTGGATCATTTGGTAAAAACCGAATACCTGTTTCAGTGAAACCAGCACAATAACGACACCAAAACGCAGATACTAAAGCCAAGCCTTTAATTTTATGGCCTGATTTAAGATTACTTTCTACAGATGGTAATATGAATTTGGGTTGACGGTTAGATCCATCATAACAAATTCGTTTGATTGTATCGCCGACACTTGGGTTTGAAAATCTAGTTTTCACCTGCTCAAAATAATCGGTAAAACTAACATTCTCTATTGAGGTTATAGATGGAATGATTTCTTCATATTCTAATTTGGTGAGGTAACTGTTGACTAGCTGATTGGCCATCGCTTGACCAACTGTTTTTATATCCATTAAAGCAGCTGGATACGCTATAGCCGCATGTCCGCCATTTAAAATATTTATTTTCATGGATTCATAAGGTGTAACATCATCCACAAAAGTTACGCCCACTTTATCGAGGGCAGGGCGGCCAGAGGTGAAATTATCTTCAAGCACCCATTGGCGGAAGGGTTCGCAAACCACTGGCCAATTATCTATAATTTCAAACTCATGTTCAACTAATTTACATTCATTTTCAGTTGTAGCTGGGGTTATGCGATCTACCATACTATTAGGAAACGCGACAGATTTTTTGATCCATTGTGCTAATTTTATCTCGACTAGCGAAGCAAGACCAATTACTGCATTGGCTGTGACATAACCATTGCCGGAGAGATTGTCACATGACATAATTGTGAAAGGTGCAATGTCTTGTTCGCGGCGCATTATTAGACCTGCTAAAATAAGTCCAAATACAGTTTTTGGCGTGTCAATATGATTTGCATCCCAAATAATTTCTGGGTCATCAGGGTTGAATTCACCTGTCGCATTATCGATAAAATATCCACCTTCAGTAATGGTCATGGAGACAATTCGAATTTCAGGGTTTGATAAGATTGATAATATGCCATCTGTATCTCCAGGTTGGATATAATCAATCATCGAGCCAGTAATACGACTAGAAATTGTATCGGATTCAAGTTCTACAACAGTAGTTAACCAATCTTGTGCTTCTAGCTTTTGGTGAATATGCATATCAGCATCGCGTACGCTGGCACCTATAATGCCCCATTGATGGTCAGCATTAGCACAGCTATCGTCTAATGAAAATAATTCGTCTAAATAGACAGCTTGATGGGCGCGGTGAAAGTTACCAATACCAAAATGTAATATCCCCGCAGAAATTTGACTGCGTTTGTATTTGGGTGTCTTAACCTTATTGTTAAATGTATTCAATTTGTCAAGATTTAAGCGATTTGCCATATATTATTCCTATATTTTGTAATGCCGCTTTGCAGATTAAAAGGACAAACCCTTCTCATTAAATCGGTAGATTTTATTTAGGTTAGGCGTGACATAAACGATGTCGCCATAATTGATGTTTAATTCACCATCACCCCGAGTGACTATGGTGCCGATACCTTCAGTTTTAACGTGTAAAAAAGTATCCGAGCCCAAATGCTCTGCAACGGTGACCACACCTCTCCACCGACCTTCAGTTTTTGATATATTCATATGTTCAGGACGGATGCCAATTTCAAAAGCTCCCAATTGCTTGGCATCATGGACGCTAATAAAATTCATTTTGGGTGAACCAATGAAACCTGCGACAAATTTATTGATCGGGTTATTATAAATGTCAAGTGGTGTGCCAAATTGCTCTACATTTCCAGCTTGCAATACGACAATCCTGTCGGCCATAGTCATCGCTTCTACTTGATCATGTGTTACGTAAATCATCGTACGTTTAAGTTGTTTATGTAGATCGGTGATTTCTACTCGCATGTTAACGCGTAAAGCAGCGTCAAGATTAGACAATGGTTCATCAAATAAAAATGCACTGGGTTGGCGCACAATGGCTCGACCAATGGCAACGCGTTGTCGTTGTCCCCCTGATAACTGGCCGGGCGTACGTTCTAAATAATCAGTCAAATTAAGCACTTTAGCAGCGGCTTTAACTTTTTTGTCAATCTCCGATTTGTCGATACCTGCCATTTTAAGCGGAAATGCTATATTTTTGTATACTGTCATATGTGGATAGAGCGCATAGGACTGGAATACCATTGCAAGTTGGCGTTTGGCGGGGGCACTGTTTGAAACATCTTGTCCATTAATGAAAATTTTACCAGATGTTAAATCTTCAAGCCCGGCAATAAGGCGAAGTAATGTAGACTTACCGCAACCAGATGGTCCAACAAAAACTACAAATTCACCATCTTCAATTTCTAGATCAATACTAGGAATGACTTCGATGTCGCCGAAGCATTTATTTACTTTTTCTAAATGAATTTTACCCATTTCAAAAATCCTTATTTATCATTTAACTTAAGTTGCTGTTATTTTACGGCACCAAAAGTAAGTCCTGTGACCAATTGTTTCTGTGAAAACCATCCCAAAATTAAAATTGGGGCAATGGCCATTGTGGAGGCTGCAGATAATTTGGCCCAAAACAAGCCTTCTGGGCTTGAGTAGGATGCAATGAAAGCCGTTAAAGTTGCAGCATTCGCGGCGGTTAAATTCAATGTCCAAAAGGCTTCGTTCCATGCCAAGATAATATTAAGCAACATGGTAGAAGCAATACCTGGTAGTGCCATTGGCAATAATACGAAGATGATTTCTTGCCAAAGCTTGGCACCATCCATGCGAGAGGCTTCCAAGATTTCAGATGGAATTTCTTTGAAATAGGTGTAAAGCATCCAAATAATGATTGGTAAGTTAATTAGCATCATAATTATGGTTAAACCGAAGCGGGTATCTAATAATCCCATATATTTAAGCGATAAATATATGGGCACTAATACACCGACGGGGGGCATCATTTTTGTAGATAGCATCCACATTAACACGTTTTTTGTATGACGAGTGGGAGAAAACGCCATTGCCCATGCTGATGGGATTGCTACTACAAGTGCTAATAGGGTTGAGCCCCCCGCGATGATTACTGAATTACTGAAGAATTTTAAGTAATTTGATCTTGATAAAACTTCTATGTAATTTTCTAATGTTACTGAAAAAACTACCAAAGGTGGTGATGCAATGGCATCGATTTCCGTTTTGAAGCTGGTTAAAATCATCCAAAAAATTGGAAAAAACATTAAAAGCCCTAAAAACCATGCCAATAGGGTGAAGCCTAATTGATGTTGAATTGTAATTTTACGAGCCATGAGTTAAGCCTCCAAATTTTTGCCGACAGAGCGGATTAAAAATATAGCCACTATATTGGCTAATATTACTGCAATAACGCCACCTGCAGATGCGCCGCCAATGTCATATTGTAATAAAGCACGATTATAAACCATGTAGGTCAAGTTGGTTGACGCGGTACCTGGTCCACCATTTGTTGTTACTAAAATTTCTGCGAAAATACTCAGTAAGAAAATGGTTTCAATTAAGATGACCACTGTGATTGCACGTGACATATGTGGCAAGGTAATATAATAGAATTTTGAGAATATTCCAGCACCATCCATATCTGCCGCTTCTTGTTGCTCTTGATCAAGTGATTGTAGAGCAGTAAGAAGAATAAGAGTTGCAAAAGGCAACCATTGCCAAGCAACAATAATCACAATTGATAGAAGCGGAATTACCGCAAAGAAATCAGTTGGCGGAACACCAAAAAATTCAGATATATGTGCAAATATACCATAAATTGGGTTCATCAACATATTTTTCCAAATTAATGCCGATACAGTTGGCATAATGAAAAATGGTGAAATAAATAAGATACGAACAATACCACGACCTAAAATGGCCTGATTAAGTAAAAGCCCCAATAATACGCCGCCAATTATGGTAATTGCCAATACACCTGTTACCAATAATAATGTATTACCAATTGCAGCAAAAAATGCCGGATCGGTAATGAAAAATTCGTAGTTAAACCAACCGTTAAAACCTCTTCGGGAAGGATTTAGTAAATTATACCGTTGAAATGAATAATATATGGTCATTGTAAGTGGTACAATCATCCATATAAAAAGTAAGACAATCGCGGGCAAATTCATAATGCGCGACAATGTCTTGGTTTGCGTAGTAGCCATGATCTTCTCCCCTCTAAATCATTAAGTTTAACTCAGCTTAATATATTTAGGTTGAAATAGAAAACTTGCCTAAGTTAAGCTTAGACAAGTTATTTTGGGATGCTATTAATAGCCCGCCGCTTTCATTTCGCGTTTGGTGATATTTTGCGCTTCAGCTAAAGCTTCATCTACAGATTTTGTACCTGCAAGTGCTGCGGAGAATTGTTGTCCAACACTATTACCAATACCTTGATATTCAGGAATAGCAACAAATTGTACGCCAACATATGGCACTGGATCTACAGTTGGGTTTTTAGGGTCAGCTGCATTGATGGAATCCAAAGTCATTTGAGCAAATGGTGCTGCTGCAAGATATTTTGGGTTTTTGTACAATGAAGTCCGAGTGCCTGGAGGAACCGCTGCCCAACCTTCTTTTGAAGCTACCAGCTCAAGATAGGCTTTATCTGTTGCCCAAGATACAAATTCAACGGCTGCATCTTGTTTTTGTGAGCTCGCAGGAATGGCGAGAGACCAAGCCCATAACCAGTTAGCGCGTTTGCCCAAACCATTATCAGGTGCTAGTGCAAAACCAACTTTATCCGCTACAGTAGAATCTTTGCTCGTTACGAATGAAGCGGCAACGGTCGCATCAACCCACATACCACATTTACCTTGTTGGAATAATGTTAGATTTTCGTTAAAGCCATTCGATGAAGCACCTACTGGGCCAGCATCATTCATCAGTTTTACATAAAATTCTAGAGTGTTTTTCCATGCTGGTTGATCGAACTGAGCGGTCCAGTCTTCGTCGAACCAACGCGCGCCAAATGAGTTGGCAGCAGCTGTAATGAAGCCCATATTTTCGCCCCAACCGGCCTTACCGCGTAGGCAAATACCGTTAATGCCTTCATCTCTGTTGGTCATTTTACGTGCTGCATTGGCAATAAAGTCCCAACTTGGTGCATCTGGCATAACAAGGCCAGCTTTTTCCATTAGGTCTTTGCGATACATGACCATTGAACTCTCACCATAGAATGGCGCGGCGTATAATTTACCGTCAACTGATAAGCCGCCAGCAATGGCTGGTAACAGGTCATCTGAGTCATAAACAGGATCGTTTTGCAAAGCTGTTAATGGCACTAACCAACCTTGGTTTGCCCAGATAGGAACCTCGTATGTACCGATTGTCAATACGTCGAATTGGCCACCATTTGTTGCAATATCTGTGGTAACGCGTTGGCGCAGGATGTTTTCTTCTAAAGTTACCCATTCAAGTTCAATGCCAGGATTTTTGGCGCTAAAGTCATCCGTAAGTTTTTGCATGCGTATCATATCGCCATTATTTACAGTAGCAATAGTGATTGTTTCAGCATAGGCGATTCCGCTTAGCGCGAAAATACTGCATGCACCGACAAGTATTGATGATAATTTCATTTTATTTCCCTTTTTTTAACATATAGCTTTCAGTGTTTTATATTAATACAAGCCCCACTGAATTATGACTTGAAATCAAACAAATAAGATGAGATAAGACGAACTGTGATATTATATTTTAATACCCACTTATGAGTTTAAAATTCTTATAAAATAGACTGGCCGGTGTTTTTCCAGTCTATTTCGAATTGCATGAGGCCTACTGTCGTTAATGGGTGGCGCAAGAGGCTGTCAAATACGGTGCGGGGCATTGTTGCAATGTCGGCACCGGCAATTGCAACTTCTTTTACATGGTTTACAGTACGAATTGATGCGGCCAATATTTTTGTTTCCATATTGTAATTATCAAATATTTTGCGTATTCCAGTAATTAAATTGGAGCCAGCTATCCCTACATCATCCAACCTTCCAATAAATGGTGAAACATAGGTAGCGCCCGCTTTGGCTGCCATTAGTGCTTGAACTTCAGTGAAACACAAAGTTAGGTTTGTTTTTATTTTGTGTTTTGAGAAATGATTACAGGCTTTCAGGCCGGCCATAGTTATAGGTAATTTCACCACTACATTTGGAGCAATTTCTGATAATCGCATGCCTTCTGTAATCATTCCTTCAGTGTCGTTTGCTGTTACTTCTGCAGATACAGGACCATCTACTAGGCTGCAAATATCAGATATTTCATTAATAAAATCCCTGCCTGACATGGCTATTAATGTCGGGTTTGTAGTTACCCCATTAAGTAAATTTGTTTCTGTTAGCCCTGTGATATCTCTTACGCTTCCCGTGTCTATAAATATTTCCATTAATGAATATCCTCATTTTTACTGAACTTATATTGTGATCTATATATGCATTAAACAATTATACTGTCAATAATTAATTCATTATGAATTAATTAAAGGATATGTTATCATTATAAAATTCTGGTATAAAACAGGACTTGCCTCTAGAATTGAAAATGTATGATGGTTATTTTATATTAAATGATGTTAAGAAATTTCACGGAAGAACATAGAATGAATTTTAAAAATAGCGATATAACAGCTTTTTCTCATTTAAATCATGGGAATAACCAAATTGGTGTTCGGAATTATAATGAAAAATTGATTCTTCAACTTGTACGCAACCATGAAAAGATTACAAAGGCAGAGGCTACACATGCTACTGGCCTTTCTCCAAATGCAATTTCAGTAATTTTTAAATCACTGGTAGAGGCTTCATTGTTGATCAAAGGTGATCCAATACGGGGCAAAATTGGCCAACCTTCTGTGCCAATGAGTATAAACCCAACATTTGCGTATTTTTTGGGTTTTAAAATTGGGCGCCGTAGCTTTGAATTAATTTTAATGGATTTTGCGGGCGAAGTGGTGATTAGTTATGAACAGCGGCACGAATTTCCCTTGCCACAAGATGCAGTTCAATTTGTTACAAGTAAAATTAAACAAATTTTTACTGATATAGATCTAGATCAAACAAAGGTTGCTGGCTTGGGTGTCGCCATTCCTTATGAATTGTGGAAATGGCCTCATAAAGAAGAGTTGCCTGAGGTTGGGATGAAGGCATGGAAAAACTTTGATCTGTATAAAGAGCTCCAACATTTAGGAGAATGGCCGGTATTCATTGAAAATGATGCAACGGCAGCATGCGGCGCGGAATTAGTTTTTGGTGAGCACAAAGATAAACAGGACTTTGTTTATTTATTTATTGGAACATTAATTGGGGGCGGTATTGTATTGAACGGGAGCGTCTTTAATGGTCAATCTGGTAATGCAGGTGGGTATGGCCCAATGCTTGTTCCTTCTGGTGATGGAAAGTTTGGCAGATTGGCAGATCATGCATCGTTATATGTTTTAGAACAAATGA
This sequence comes from Hyphomicrobiales bacterium, assembly GCA_013214985.1. Classification (GTDB taxonomy): domain Bacteria; phylum Pseudomonadota; class Alphaproteobacteria; order Rhizobiales; family OSC116; genus OCS116. Next base: position 1,272 of record JABSRY010000006.1, on the reverse strand, counting down.
TAATTGAATCTGGCGGAGATCCAGAATTGATTTATGTTACAGATACGGATTGGAGCCAGTTAGGGAGTGTAATTGATGTTTGGATAGCTCAAACCGCGAGAAGCTTGGCTTATGCAGTTGTTGCAACCCTTTCAATAATAGATTTTGAAGCCATTATAATTGACGGTTCATTTCCAAAAGATATTAAAGTTAAAATTACAAATAAAGTCATTCAAGAAATCGAAAACCTATATTTAGAGGGTACTTTGAAGCCAAAAATATTTTCAGGTAGTTACGGGGAAGTTGCCCGAGCAATAGGTGCCGCCAGCTTACCACTTCGTGAGAGATATTTGCTCAATCAAAATACATTACTTCGTAATTAGATTCTTATTGGCATAAGATTTTCTGTTGCGCTTTTAGTGAATCTGCCGATGGTGATTTAAATGGCGTTGTGGGGGTGTCCGATATTCTGTGTAAACGACCGATTTAACGATTTCCATTTTCAGTATATTGAATTAGGAAATCGATGGTGGAACAAGACAGCAAATTGGGGCGTTGTTGCATGGATATGACGATAGGTTGAGATTTCCCTTACCCGTTGAAATTAGCTCAAGCGATAACCTCAAACTTTGGCCTACCAAGTTCTGTCATTTTGTTTAAAATGTAGGTGCCAATTCTAACCTCTGTTTTTTGATTTAAGAATTTCCGAGCTTTCAGCTTAGATCAACTCATTTGTTTTATTTTATAATAATCTCTAATTTGTGCATTTAAGATAGTAATAATTTTGCGCATAGCAGCCGTCAGCGCGACCAATTTCTTTTTACCATTCAGAATGAGCCTATCATAAAACTCTTTTATTTTACTGTTACTTCTAACGGCAACCATAGCCACCATAAATAGAATTTTTTTGACCTGAACGCGTCCACCAGACACAGAACGATATCCGTCTCTTTTACCGCTTTGCTTTGGGTATGGTGCAAGACCTACCAATGAAGAAATCTGTCGCCTTGATATTTTTCCAAGTTCTGGCAATGTTGCTATTAACCCACAAGCACTAATCTCACCAATCCCAACAAATGATTGAAGGATTTTATTAATATCTAATAATTCTTGGTCTTGTTCAATAAGCTCAACAATTAGCGCTTTCACTTGATGTAGTTGATGCTTAATAGTTTTAAGCATTTCAGCATGTGATTGTTTAACAAAGCACGCCTTATTATTTGCAACCATAGGTGCCTTTGATTGGTTAAGCTCAGCGGTATGCATGGAGACTAATTCTTGGCGCCTGGTGAT
>JABSRY010000599.1 GCA_013214985.1 Hyphomicrobiales bacterium | reverse complement strand
AAATTTGAACGATGCCAACTACACAGCAATGGCAGATGATTTTGATAATAGTTTGGCTTTTAAAGCCGCCAAATCCTTAGTCTTTGAAGGTATGAAGCAGCCCAGTGGCTATACCGAACCATTGTTACATGCATTTAGAGCCCAACAAAAACAACAAATTAAATAATAACAATAAGAAGGATAATAAAATGTCACAATATAAAAAAGAAATAGCAACATTAGAGGCGTTAATCGATAAAAATGGCGCAGCTTGGCATGCCATTAATGCCGAATCTGCTGCACGGATGCGGGCGCAAAACAGGTTTCAAAACGGTATTGCCATCGCCAAATATACGGCCGATATTATGCGCCGCGACATGGATGCTTATGATGCAGATAGCACGCAATATACGCAGTCATTGGGGTGTTGGCACGGGTTTATCGGCCAACAAAAAATGATCTCAATTAAAAAGCATTTCGAAAATAATACCGACCGTAAATATCTTTACCTTTCGGGTTGGATGGTTGCTGCACTCCGCTCAGAATTTGGCCCATTGCCAGACCAATCTATGCACGAAAAGACATCAGTAGCGGCACTAATCGCCGAGTTATATACATTCCTTCGACAAGCAGATGCTCGCGAGCTAGGCGGTTTATTCCGCGAGTTAGATGCCGCGCGGGATGCCGATGATACCGCAACAGAAACAGCTATTCAAGCAAAAGTTGATGGCTTTGTAACCCATGTTGTTCCGATTATTGCGGATATTGATGCAGGTTTTGGTAATGCAGAAGCCACCTATTTAATGGCCAAACAAATGATCGAAGCGGGCGCCTGCTGCATCCAAATCGAAAATCAAGTTTCGGATGAGAAACAATGTGGTCATCAAGATGGTAAAGTTACCGTGCCGCATGAAGATTTCTTGGCAAAAATTCGGGCTGTACGTTATGCATTCTTGGAATTGGGCATTGATAATGGCATTATTGTTGCCCGTACCGATTCTTTAGGTGCTGGCCTTACAAAGCAAATTGCGGTCACTAACGTACCTGGTGATTTAGGCGATCAATATAATGCATTCTTAGATTGTGAAGAAGTAACGTTAGAGAATATGGGCAATGGCGACCTGGTTATTAAGCAAGACGGCAAATTGGTTCGCCCTAAACGTTTGGCGAGCAACTTGTTCCAATTTAAAGCAGGCACTGGCGAAGAACGCTGTGTTCTTGATTGCATTACATCATTGCAAAATGGTGCCGATTTGATCTGGATCGAAACCGAAAAACCCCATATTGCCCAAATTGGCAGCATGGTAAATGCAGTACGAGAAGCAGTGCCCAATGCCAAACTGGTTTACAATAACAGCCCATCGTTTAACTGGACACTTAACTTCCGTCAGCAAATTTTTGATGGGCTGCAAAAAGCGGGCAATGATGTTTCTGCATATAACCGTGCAGACCTAATGAATGTAAAATATGATGAAACGCAATTGGCCACAGATGCCGATGAGAAAATTCGTACTTTCCAAGCGGATAGCGCCCGTGAAGCGGGTATATTCCATCACCTAATTACATTGCCAACATATCACACGGCGGCATTGTCTACCGACAATCTTGCCAAAGAATATTTTGGCGATGCCGGCATGTTAGGCTATGTAGCAGGTGTTCAGCGTAAAGAAATTCGCGAAGGCATTGCATGTGTTAAACATCAAAATATGTCGGGTTCTGACATGGGGGACGACCATAAAGAATATTTCTCTGGCGACGCGGCACTTAAAGCGGGCGGCAAAGACAATACGATGAACCAATTTGGTTAAATATAAAATCACATAATTTTAAAAAGCCATATCAATAATTCTTGTTATGGCTTTTTTAATTTTAGGCAGAGCAAGAACCGCCACCCAATACGCAAAATTTAGCACAATGATGGTGGTTAAGCTTAACAGCACCATCTTTAAAATTGCCTTCATTAACGCTAAGGCTCGCCGCTAAACTATCGCCCATCTCAAACGCTTCATCATAAGCAATTAAAGTACATGGCAATATCTTATATGCATCATCAGTTACATCATATGTCACGAAAACACGGCCAATATTCAGGCCAAGAGACTTGGCTTTATAGGTGGCGGTTACTTTCGTCGCACCTGTCAGGTCCACCTCGATCGGGTCTGGATC
>JABSRY010000598.1 GCA_013214985.1 Hyphomicrobiales bacterium | reverse complement strand
GTGTACTGAGTAGCTATTAATTAGTAGCTGCCCTAAATAACTAGTTATCATGTACGACATAAGAAACAGTTAAATTATAAATTGATGATAATAAAATTTGTACTATTATTATTTCATAAATATCGATGACTTAATTATTTTAAGGGTTACGAGATGAAAATAACATTATACCAATTCCGTTAATTTTGTGATCTAATGTATCCTATGTAAAGGGAGCACATATGACTCAAACTATTTCACAATTAATTGCGGCAACAAATAATGGACGACTGCGAATTCGTCTTCTTGCTGTATCTCATTTTTTAGATGGTAAGAATAGAACTCAAATAGCAAATTTCCTCAAAGTTAGCCGAACGAGTGTCAATAAATGGGTGCAGAAATATTTGGATGAAGGTCTCGATGGACTAAAGGAAGGAAAGCACACAGGTCGACCAAAATCACTTAGTGATAAGCAGTTGAAACAACTCAAGCATTACATATTAAGCGCAGCAGTAAAAGATGATGGGGGACGACTTCAAGGAAAGGATGTTCAATCTTTCATTGCAGAAGAGTTTGGTATTATTTACCAGAAAACCAATATATACCAAATAATGCATCAACTTGATTTGAGCTGGATAACCACACGTTCTAAGCACCCAAAGCAATCTATTGAAGCACAAGAAGCTTTTAAAAAAATTCGAATTTGAAACGATCAACAAGATCCCCTTTAATGTCGGTCTTGATCAAGTCGATATCTGGTTTCAGGATGAAGCAAGGTTTGGGCAGCAGAATACAACGACAAGAATTTGGGCAGAAAGAGGTTCAAGACCACGAGCGGTGCGTCAGCAACAGTTTATTTATGCATACTTGTTTGGAGCAGTTTGTGTCACCAATGGAAATACAGAAGCGATCATCGCTCCAGTAAGTAATATGGATGTAATGTCTTCTCATTTATCACTAATCTCGCAAGCAACAAAACCAGGTAGGCATGCAGTGGTGATCATGGATGGAGCGAGTTGGCATCAAGAATACCTTGATGATGATTTTGATAACTTGAGTATCATCCACCTTCCGCCATACTCACCTGAACTAAATCCTATCGAACAAGTTTGGTCATGGTTAAGGCAAAATGAAATAGCGAATCGATGCTTTGTTGATTACGAAGATATCGTTGGTAAGTGCTCAAGAGCATGGAATAACTTTAGAGCAGACACTAATAGAGTGATATCTTTATGCAAAAGAGACTGGGCTTCAGTGACCAGATAATTAACGGAATTGGTATTAGTGCTAACGCTTTTTCTCATTATTTCTTGTTCAATTCACGCTAACGAAGTTAAAAATATAAAAGAAATAACAACCGCTATTTCAAACCTTTGCCATAAGCCTGATAAAGCAGGAGAGTATTGGGACGTAAAATTATCAGGCACCGCTGGAGCCAATGTCCGAATAAAGTTAAAACTCGCTGACCTAGGCATTACGGGTGATGCAAAATTCAACAAAGGTGAATGGAAAGGGATAAAAGACACAATAGAAAACAGCCAAGACTATCGGGAGTGCGCGAAAGTACTAACACCAATTTTTCTTGATAAATTTCAAATGTTAATAAACCAACCTTTGAACAATTCAGTAAAAAGAAAATTATCAGGCATACGGTGGGAAGACATTAACTCAGGCGTAGAAATAACACTGAACCGCTGCTTAAAAAATAAAACGATCTTAACCTGCTATTTTACCATTAGCTCAAAAGAGGATAGCCTTGTCTATATTGATTTACGTAGTGCATCTACTTTCGATCAAGAAGGTAATAAATTTCATGCACAAAAAGTAACCATTGCCAACCAGTTTGCTCACAAGAGTAAAACTAGTGGTATTAACGTCGAAATAATCCAGAATGTAAAAACAAAAATGGTACTGCAATTTGAAGGTATTTTTAACTCTTCATATTTCATTAAAAAAATTGTATTTGATAGTAAAATAAAAAACAAATCAGCAAATTCATCACATCGATATACATACCGTGACATGGAAGTAATGTTGTAATCAGTATAAACAAAGCAAGTATTCTCGACCCTATCGAACTTGTCATTGTTCGATAGCGGGTTTAATAATAACGGACTGTTAAATAATGGTAACTATCAACGTCATTTTTATAAATGACAAACGTAATATT
>JABSRY010000597.1 GCA_013214985.1 Hyphomicrobiales bacterium | reverse complement strand
GCGCACATCGGTCGATAAGGCTATTTGGCTTAACTGCGGCCAAAACGCCTAAAGGAATTGATATTATGGTTGCAAAAGAAATGGCTGCTAGCCCTAAGCCCATCGTGATTGGCATTTTCTCAGCAATTAGATCAAAAACTGGTGTTTTAAAATAATAGCTTTCGCCAAAATCGCCGACAAATGCATTGCCAAGCCATGTTATATATTGTTCAAACACAGATCTATCAAACCCATATTGAATTTTTATTGCTTCAATATCTGCTTCGGTTGCCCCTTCACCTGCTAAAGCAATGGACGGATCGCCAGCTAAAAACAAAAGTGAAAAACTAATAATGGAAACGGTTATGGCAACAAAAAAAGCCAAAATTGAGCGTTTAAATATGAAACGTATCATAAAAAGTCCTTGTACGCTGCCACTGTGAGGGAAAAGCACAGTGACAACATTCGCTAAATCAAATCAATAAAAACTACTTAAATTTTGAACTAAAAAATCTAGGAATTTCATCGATTGTTGGAGTAAATTTCAAATCCTTGGAATACACGTAATTTGAGTTGTATGAAAATAGTGGCAACCAATATGCTTGATCAGCAATTTTATTCAATGCTAAAGAATAATTCTTTTCACGGGCAAGATAGTCTGTTGTTGTATCTGCTTTTGTTAGCCATTCGATAATTTCAGGATCTCTTGCATAGTCATCCTTGCCACCTCGAAAGAAATTACTTGTAATCGCAGATACGTCATTTATTGAATACGAACCCCATGTCATAAACATTAACGGAATCTTACCTTTCTGAACTTTGTCCCTCAAAGCAGCATATTTGGTATAGTCCAAAGAAGTTGTAATGCCGACATCAGCCAAATTAGCCATCATAGCTTCGGCATAATCTCTATTTCTATAGGCTGAAAATGAGATATCAAACCCATTTTTATACCCAGCTTCCTCAAGTAATTGCTTTGCTTTATCTGGATCATACGAATATTTTTTAACTTCCGTATCACAGCCAAGTTGGGTCGGAAAACATGCTGAATCAACAACAAAAGATCCCCCTCCTAATAATGAATCTACAATCCCTTGCCTATCAATTGCATACGATACAGCACGTCGAACTCTAATATCATTAAACGGATTTTCACCAGATCTTCCGATCGCATCAAAACCCAAATAGCCAATTCTCATCGTAGACTCATTGGATACCGTAAACTTATCTTGTTTCTTAAATCGACTTGCTTGATCCGAAGGAACTTGCCATATCCAATCTAAACCACCCGACAAGAGTTCCGCAAACTGAGTATTGTTTTCAGATATAGTCCGCCATATAATTTTATCAATTACTGGTGTATTTTTTGGACCATCTTTGTGATAGTTTGAATAACTTTTTAGAACAATTTCTTCCCCTTGTTTACTGGATGTAACTTCATAGGGACCAGTTCCGATAGGTTTTGTTCCCATCCCTTTTGAGCCAACTTTTTCAAAATATTCATTTGGGTAAATTACAAGAGGCCCTGCAAAATAATCTAAGGCAGCAGGAAAAGGAACATCAAGTTCAATTCTAACTGTATAGTCATCAATTTTATGGGCGCGCTTTAACCAAGCTACATTACGTTGTGGTTTTACACCATTTTTTGGATCCGCAATATAGTTCATCGTGAAGACAACATCATCAGCATCAAATTTTTCACCATTATGAAATTTAACGCCTTTTCGGAGTTTGAATTCTATTGTTAAGTCATCAATCCACTGCCATTCCGTAGCCAAATTACCAAAATATGTATTGGAACTTGAGTGCTTGTAAAGCAAGCTATCCCACACATGCATCGCAAGAATAACGCCTTCCCGAGATGAGTTCTGATAAACGTCTAAAGTTTCTAGTTCTCTTTTAAAAGCTACGGTTAAACTATTATCCTTAACCCCCGCACTAACAGGCGCTGAATTTATTACAGTCCCCATCATTAAGACCATTAAAAATCGTTTCATAATTCCCTCATTTTATCACATATCGATTTCGACTACCTAATAAAGAATATATATTTCATTTATTATGTCAAGGTTTTTTAAAATCCTTAACGCTAATAAGCCATCAGTTTTTATGCTATCAAATAAGCACTCAACTTTAATTGATGATTATTTAGTCAAAATTCATGCCTATCATCCTA
>JABSRY010000596.1 GCA_013214985.1 Hyphomicrobiales bacterium | reverse complement strand
GGGATGGTGAAATCAAGAGCTTTACCAGGTAAATTAATTTCAAATTTCAAATATGTATATTCAACGCCTTCTGTGAAAAATTGGATATATCTTCTTGCGTCTAAATCGGTGCTAATAGTGGTGACCCAGCGAAAATTGGTTTTGATAGAGCGGTTGCGCTCAAAGCTATATATGAAAGGCCGTATGGAACAGCCATTATCATCGCAAAAGCTTGGTATTTGGGGCGCACCATTTAGATATTCTTTGTCACGCCCCGAAATTGTGGCATCGTATGGCGTTAAAAATGGCGCAAAAACACCAGAAAAAATAAGAATGATAAGCACCCAAGCACCAATCAAAGCAGATTTATTTTTCTTAAACCGCTGCCATATAAGTTGACCTTGCGAAGCGGTAAAATAAGCATCTTTTAACTTTTGTTCTTTGGCCGATAATTTGCCAGTTAGTTCTACGGTTGAATTTGACATTTCATTATCCCATTATACCGCGTCTTACGCGCGGATCGGTTAGAGCCAAAATAATATCTGTTACAAAATTAATGGCAACAATGGATGCGGTGAGCATGAAAATGATAGCGCCTGCAAGCTGCTGATCGTTTGACCGTGCTAAGGCATCAATAAGCAATGAGCCTGCTTCGGTTAATGTCAAAATAAGTGCGACAATTGGCAATTCGTTGAAAATACGGTTCAAATCGAACCCCAATGAATTAATAATTGGGCTTAAGGCATGGCGGGCGGGGTAGCGCATTAGCAACTTACTGCCCGAAACACCGCGTGCCGCGGCTGCTGTTACGTATAATTTTCCGATCTCATCGGACATTAACGCCCGAACTGTTTGAATGGCAAAAGCCGTCGCCGACCAGCCTAGTATAAATATGGGCAGCCACGCATGACCTAAAAAATCGATAATTTTGTCATAACTCCAATCGGCATCTCGATACTCTTTTGAGAATAACCCGGTTAAACTATCACCAAAATATATGGTCGAAAATAACATGATCATGAGCGCAAGTAGGAAGTTTGGTAATGCCAAACCCAAATAGCTCACCAGACGAAGACTGTTATTTAAAAAAGCATTTTTTGATGTTGCAGCTAAAATACCAACAGGGATTGCAATGGCATAAGCAAGAATAAGTGCAGAAAGACATAAACCAAGGCTTAACCAGAATTTTTGCCCAAGAAGCTCACTAATATTAAGGCGTAAAATGCATGAATCGCCATATTGACCTTGAAATGCGTTTATAATCCATTTGCCCCAACGTTGTAGATAGGGTTGGTCTAACCCTAAACGAACCCTTTCAGCTTGAATATCGGCAGGGGTTATGATCACACCTTGACTACTTTTAAAAGCGACATAGCGCTCTGCACAATCACCAGGAACAAGCTCCATAAGTGAAAATACAATGAATGATACTAATACGAGTGTTAATACAGCAAGAATGGCTCGAATGGCTACAAATTTTAAAAAATGGAGCATGGGGTGTTAGTTCCTGACACTAATAAATGGCTAAACCGTAGGCAAGTTCATGCCTACGGAAATTTTGTGATAAACTTCTGATTTATTCAGTAAGATACCATTGTGGGCCACGGTAAGGATAGGCACGTAAAAATGCACCAGACTGAATTTTGAACTTAGGGAAGTTCTTCAGATTGTTGCTATGATAAACAGGCAACACGGCTTTAACAGTACCAATGAACAATAAATTATCGACCATATTTTGTACTAATTTTGCACCCAATTCATTAGATTTATCTGAACCAACAACGGCAGATTGGAAGGCGTTAATATCATCGATCATGTCATAAGCATATTGTGGAGGTTTAACCCCAGAATCGCCTTTGGTATCGATAAATTCAGCCCATAACATCGCCGTTCTATGATTGAAATAGGTATCATATGGCGGTAAGAATAGTTCTGCATTCCCAGAAATAACAGCTAAAGGTAGGCCTTTAGAATACATAGTTACGTCAAGTTGGTTAGCAGATTGTGCTGAACGATATTCATCTGTCGTTACTTCTTTAACCGTATTGTCAATGCCGACATCTTTCCAGTTTTGGCCAACAAGTTCGACCAATTTAATGGATAATGTATAGCCTGACGCCTTTAATTTGATTCAAATTTGCCCACCCCAAAAAGTTCTTCAGTGGTACATTGTTGT
>JABSRY010000595.1 GCA_013214985.1 Hyphomicrobiales bacterium | reverse complement strand
CTTTCTAACTTTGCAAGGTCTATTGGTTTGTTTCCTTCGATATCAGTAAGATTTGGGTTGGCCCCATTTTCAAGTAGTATTTTAACTATTTCGACGGCGTCTTTCCTTTTAGTCTCTATGCTTGCTACATGTAATGCGGTACGATTAAATGATCCGGTTGTGTTGATTCCGGGATTGTGAGATGTGATCAGTCTTAATACGCTAGGAGTGCTGGACCTACATGCATGGTGGATTAATGGATCATCTCCTTTGAGCAGAAAGTTGCTGTCTGCTTTGTTCTTGAGTAGAAATTCCACCATTTCATAACTGCCATTCTTTACTGCAACACTAAGTGGATATTCCATCAACCTGCTGTGTATGTTGAAATCGGCACCGTTTTCAATTAATAACTTTGCCAGCTTTATGTCATTTTTTTCAGCAATAATACAGAAAGCGGTTTGACCGGATCTGTCGGGTACATTAATATCGATTCCTGCGTCTATGAGTGCTTTAACTATGCTTGGGTTCCCGTTTCTGCATGCACAATGAAAGATTGGGTCTGTCCAAATAGAGCAGAAATCATACGCTATGGGTGGTTGCTCTTTTGCCTTCTTTAAAATAAAAGATACAGCTTTTTTGTCACCCTTGTCGCAGGCCTCTAACAGCCGTACGGTTGGTGATTTTTTAATATCTATTTCTTTAGAATATTCTTTGGTATCATATTTCGTGGAAAGTAAAAAGTGTGGTATGATCTTTTGTAAATTCGTAGGAACAAGTCTATCTATGACGATACCCGGATCGACGTCTCCGAAAAAGAAATCGACCGCAAGGAAATCTTTGTGATTACGTCGGTATTTTTTTGATTTCAATCTATTTATAATGAAATCACACGTTTTTTTTGTGTCCTCACAGTAATGGTAAGAGTCGACTACCATCCAAAACACATAATATAGAACAAACTTCGATGCTTTAGGATGTCTTGCTAGATTATTTATTAACTTTTGATCACCCCATTCATCAATATTCTCGACTAATTTTTCCATTTTCCGTGCGGATATACACCACAGTTTGTATCTACTTGATTCAATGTTATTGAACCATGAATTCAATCTTCGTTTGTACTCGGATACGAAGTCAGTAACCTCAATTTTCCCTTTGTAGAATTTCCTTGCAGTTTTGGAAAAAGAATCGTCACGGTCTTTATGAGCCCCTAGTTCTTCTATTGAAAAGTCAGAGGACCTTTTATTGAGAAACTGATGAAGAAATGCCTCCATAAAGATATGGCACCGTGCGGGTGATTTTAATTCGGCAGTGTAGGTGTATCTGGTGCCTTTAATGTGACATTGAAATAAAAGTTCAAAATATTCGCTTATGTGTTTGCGGTCAAAATGACTATTGATGGCATGTATTTGTATTCTAGTCGCTCCGATCAATCCATTAGTCCAGTCGCTAAAATCGACGAAGTAGTTCATGCCAAAATGAGGGCTTAACATTAATTCTGGTAGTTGTTCTATTTCATTCAGATCAGTTAGGATTTTAATATCATTCGTGCTCATTTTTTTGTCTTCTTTGGCATCCTGTTGAAAATCTATGTCCTTTCTAGTCTTATGCTATGGATTTCTGGATGTGCGCGGACTTTTTTAGGGTGATCGATAATGAGGTTGGTATGTCTGTAGGTAGATCGTAATAAAATCCACAAATACAAATCCAATAACAATCAGCTAAAGTAACCAACTGAATTCCCATTAACCCCATCTGCGTTTATCTGCGTTTATCTGCGGACAATTCCTTTCTTTTCTTAGTTCAGCATCTCCTTACTGCTATGTGCTCCGCACTTATCAGTTGGGGCAAACCCCAAGCCCCTCCCAGCACGAAATTCCCGAGGCCCACGCCCATGTTTTTTACGAATATGCCGAGCCAGCGCTTGGGCATTACCAAAGCCACATTGCTCTGCAATATTAGCTACACTCATACTGGTATTACGTAATAAATTCTCAGCAGCTTGTAAACGTTCTTGGTGTAACCAACTGAGCGGATTCATGCCAAAGTGTTTTTTGGCCACGCGGCTGAGGTGGTCACGGTTGCAGCCGCATTGCTGGGCTAGTTCGTCAATCGACCAGGGGTGAAGAGGGTTGTTGACCAGCAGGCGCATGGCGTCTTCGGTTGCTGAGGATGCGCTG
>JABSRY010000594.1 GCA_013214985.1 Hyphomicrobiales bacterium | reverse complement strand
CAGTATCTCCAATTTAATTTTTATGAAGATATAAGTTTCTCTTTCTTAGTTTTATCAATTTTTTTAATCCTGAAGTATTTGATTAAGTTCCTTTATCTCCAATTTACTTATGACTAAGTCATAAAGCTAATACTTATAAATTAATTAAATAAATGCACATCCTTACGGTCCATTAAGGAACCTTTGAGAGTAATTTTTTTTTAAAATTATTGTGTATTGAATACACATTTGATTCAATATACACAATAATTTAAAAAACAAATTAATGCCGATGATATTAAATGGTCATTTGCAGGTGTTAGATCCTTATTTGACGATAAAGCCAAAGATGCAAAATCTGTAACCCGTGAATATGTGCTCAATGTACATCATCAAAATAACCACAAATCATGCCCACCCTTATTAAGTGTTTATGGAGGCAAAATCACCACCTTTAGGCATCTGGGCCAAGCCGCTTGCCACAAATTACAAAAATATTTACCGCATATGGGCGTGGATTGGACAGAAACCGCACAATTACCAGGCGGTGATATTAATAAAAACAACAATATTGCCGAATTTATAAATCAATTAGAAAATGCACATGATTGGTTGCCAAAAACATTAATCCGCCGTCTGGCGACACATTATGGCAGCAATGTTAGACAAATCATCAAAGATGCTACAAATTTAGATGACCTCGGCGAAAATTTAGGTGCGGATATTTACACCGCAGAACTAGATTATGTCATAGAAAATGAATGGGTATTATGCGCGGATGATTATTTATGGCGCCGCACCCGCATGGGGCTGCATATTGACGATGAAATTAAAGCAAAAATTGAATCATATATTCAGAATCAGGTTGCATAATGGTGGTTTGCAGTTAACATCACCCATGTGGTGATTCTTAAATAATAATACTTATGAGTAAAATCAAGGGATAATGAAATGGGTTTGTTTAGTTTTTTAAAAGACGTTGGCGCAGCTGTTGGTATTGGCAGCAAAGATGAAGCACCAGACGCAGAAGCACTAACTGCTGAAGCTGAAAAGCACGGTCTTAATATGGCTGGTATTAGCATTAGCGTGGATGGCGATAAAGTATCTGTCACAGGCGGGGACGGCGTATCACAAGAAGAAAAAGAAAAAATTGTTCTAGCTTTGGGTAATGTAACGGGCGTTGCGGCGGTCGAAGAATCCATCACAACAACTGACGACGCAAGCTCGTCCGAGTTTTACACCGTTAAAAAGGGTGATACACTTTGGGCTATCTCAGCCTCTACACTGGGTAATGGTTCAAAATACCAAAATATTTTTGAAGCAAATCGTCCAATGCTTAGTCACCCAGATAAAATTTATCCGGGTCAAGTTTTGCGTATTCCAAGCGCATAAGCAACACACATAGTTTTAAAAGCCTCTACGTCAAGTAGGGGCTTTTTTTATGCATTCTAGACACTAAGTACAAAAAGAGAACAAATAGCTTTCAATATTGTATATAATCTCTATTATGGCTGCAAACGACAAGCCGTTAGGTAGCTATATGACTAAGATGCTAGATGTTGCACATATTGATATGTTAAAACGCCCCCAATTACCTGCTGAAAATAAGGTAAAGGGCGGTATAAAATTTAATTTAAAAACCGACTTTCAGCCTTCTGGCGATCAGCCAACGGCAATTGCCGAGCTTGTAAAAGGGCTAAATGCCAATGAAAAAGATCAAGTTTTATTAGGGGTTACGGGCAGCGGTAAAACATTTACAATGGCACAAATCATTGCAATAACCAATCGTCCTGCGCTTATTTTAGCCCATAATAAAACCTTAGCTGCCCAGCTATATGGCGAGTTTAAACAATTTTTTCCCGACAATGCGGTATCGTATTTTGTTTCCTATTATGATTATTATCAGCCAGAAGCCTATGTCGCCCGTACCGACACATTCATCGAAAAAGATGCAAGTGTTAATGAACAAATCGATAGAATGCGCCATGCCGCAACCCGTAATTTATTAGAGCGGGATGATGTTATCATCGTTGCTTCTGTTTCGTGTATCTATGGTCTAGGCTCGGTCGAAGGCTATAGCGCCATGATTATGGATCTAAAAGTCGGCGAAGAATATGACATACGAAAAGTCATCACCACTTTGGTAGATTTGCAATATACCCGCAATGATGTGGCCTTTAC
>JABSRY010000593.1 GCA_013214985.1 Hyphomicrobiales bacterium | reverse complement strand
GAAGATGGCGGCATGAATATTTACACGTCGTCACAACACCCAAGTGAAGTACAAAAGCTGGTGGCTGAAGTATTAGACATTCCACTAAACAAAGTACTGGTTGATATGCGCCGCATGGGCGGTGGGTTCGGTGGTAAAGAAACTCAAGCGGCACCTTGGGCATGTATTGCAGCTTTGCTTGCTTACGAAATCAATCGTAGTGTTAAATTCAAACTAAGCCGCGTCGACGATATGGTCATGACCGGTAAGCGCCATCCTTTTGAAAATAACTATCGAGTTGGTTTTGACCGCAAAGGGCAAATCCAAGGTATTGATATTGAAGTTAATGGCAACTGTGGTTATTCACCTGACTTGTCAGATGCCATTGTCGATCGGGCAATGTTTCACTCTGATAACGCGTATTTCTTAGATCAAGCCACTATCACCGGTAATCGTTGCAAGCTTAATACGGTTTCTCATACCGCTTATCGTGGTTTTGGTGGCCCTCAAGGAATGATGACCATTGAGATGGTGATGGATGACATCGCGCGTTATTTGGGTAAAGATCCGTTAGCCATTCGTAAAATAAATTTATATGGTAAAGATGACCGTAACGAAACTCACTACCATCAAAAAGTTGAACACAATAACTTAAGCGAGCTGATCGACTCATTAGAGCAAAGCTCCGATTACCAAGCTCGCCGTCAAGAAATTAGCCAATTTAATGCGAACAATGCCGTGTTGAAAAAAGGTATTGCACTAACGCCAGTTAAATTTGGCATTTCATTTACGGTGCAGCATTTAAACCAAGCGGGTGCGCTTATTCATATTTATACCGATGGCACGATTCACTTAAGTCATGGCGGCAGTGAAATGGGGCAGGGCTTGAATACTAAAGTCGCGCAAATTGTCGCTGAGCAATTTCATGTCGCTGTTGATACGGTGGCTATTTCATCGGCTCGTACCGACAAAGTGCCTAACTCATCGCCAACTGCGGCGTCTTCAGGTACCGATTTAAATGGTAAAGCGGCAGAAGCGGCAGCCAAAACAATTAAGCAGCGTTTAATTGATTTTGCCTGTGAAAAATACCAAGTCACGCCTGAGCAAGTTAGTTTTAAAAATGGTCATATTATTGTTGGTGAGCATACTTTTAGTTTTGCTGAATTTTCTCAAATTGCTTACATGGGGCGTGTTTCTTTATCTTCTACTGGCTTTTATAAAACCCCTAAAATTCACTTCGATCGGGCATCCGGTAAAGGGCGTCCATTCTTTTATTACGCAACGGGAGCTGCTGTATCTGAAGTTATTATTGACACGCTAACGGGTGAATACAAAACGTTGCGTACCGATATATTACAAGATGTCGGTCAGTCCATTAATCCTGCCATTGATATTGGGCAAATTGAAGGGGCTTTTATTCAAGGAATGGGTTGGTTAACGACTGAAGAGCTGGTGTGGAATGAGCAAGGTCGTTTACTGTCAAATAATCCGGCTACTTATAAAATCCCTGCTATTAGTGACGCACCTAAGGATTTTCGGGTTACTTTAATGCCTGACGCGCCAAACCGTGAACACACTATTTACAATTCAAAGGCGGTGGGAGAACCCCCATTTATGCTCGGCATCTCTGTTTGGTCTGCCCTTAAAGACGCTATTTCAAGTATTTCTGATTACAAAATAAGTCCGGTACTCAATACCCCCGCAACACCTGAGCGAGTGCTCATGGCGGTTGAAGCGATAAAAGCAAACTCATAAGGCTAAAATAATATGATAATAATGAACTGGAATAGCGCCGCCTATCAACTAAGTCAGCAAGGCAAGGCTTATGTATTAGTGACATTAGTAGGCGTTTCTGGTTCAACCCCGCGCAACAGTGGCACCAAAATGGTGATTAGCAAAGATCAAATTTTTGACACCATTGGCGGTGGTCATTTAGAGCATAAAACCATTAAGCATGCCCAAAAAATGTTGGCAAGCGGTACCAATGGACAACATTTAGAACACTTTCAGTTGGGCGCTAACCTTGGTCAATGTTGTGGTGGTAATACTAGTGTGTTGTTTGAATGTTTTGCCGCTGTTGGGGTTAATATTATGGTGTTTGGTGCCGGTCACGTCGGTAAGGCATTGCTCCCTATTCTAGCGCAACTTCCTTGTCAAATAACGTGGGTAGATAGTCGAGAAGCACA
>JABSRY010000592.1 GCA_013214985.1 Hyphomicrobiales bacterium | reverse complement strand
AGTTTGAGCAGCGATCGCTCTACTTCCATCAAAGTAGTTTCAAATTCCTCGTCAGGGCTTAGGGGCTGATTAGAAACAATAGAAGACATTCTCGCTCAATATCAAGTAGTAGCAATAGGAGTAGTATAAATAATCGTCGACAAAGTAACTGGAGAATTACATAAAAGCTGGACGGTTAAAGATCTCACCAATACTTGGTGGCACACAATAGTTAACTCTGAAGATCAATTAAGACAACGTATTGCTCACGTACTAAGTCAGATCTTTGTCGTTGGTACAGTCCAGCAAACGGCTAGGCAAGATTATGTCAGGTTGGCTTACTACGATTTATTGGTTAAGAATGCTTTTGGAAATTATCGTGAACTATTAAATGATGTGACCATGAGTCCTATTATGGCTAGCTACCTAACCATGATTAACAATAAAAAAGGTGATCCTAACATTGGTTCCCATCCCGATGAAAATTTCGCTCGTGAAGTCATGCAGTTATTTACAATTGGTTTGGAAAAACTTAACTTGGATGGGTCTCCCCTTTTAGATCAATACAGTCAAGCTATACCAACATATATTCAAGCCGATATTGAAGGGTTAGCTAAAGTGTTCACTGGTTTAACCTACTCAAAAGAAGAGCGCTTTCAGAATCCCGATAATATAAGAAAACCACTGGTATTTGCTCGACGATATGGCACCCGTAAAGAGCATTTAATTGGCGTGCATACTGTTCCAATGATCTGTATGGAAAGTCATCATGATAAAAGTGAAAAGCATATTGTCAATGACACTATTTTATCGGAGGGACAAACATGCCAAGAAGATATTGATAGTGCGTTAGATACTTTATTTAACCACGATACTCTGCCACCTTTTTTTGCCAAGCAAATGATTCAAAAATTAGTTACCTCTAATCCGAGTAAAAGCTATATCGCTCGCGTTGCCAATCAATTCGTTAATAATGGTTATGGCGTCCGTGGTGACATGAAAGCGGTCATTCGAGCGATTTTATTAGATGAAGAAGCACGAGCTTCTGCAGGCACATATCTTAATTTTGGAAAATTCAAAGAACCAATCATCAGAGCTAGCACATTTGCCAAAATATTCCATGTGACTGCTAATGTCGAATATCCGACAAAGAATCCATTTCCTAATGGCGGGCAATTGTTCTTTAGAGCGCCTAGTGTATTTAATTATTTCAGACCTGACTACACAATTGGTTCTGACTTAATAAGCGAAAATCTCGTTGTTCCAGAATTGGAAATTTCGGATGCTTCCAATGTTACTAGTATAAACAATGGTTATCATTGGATGATTTTTAATGCCAACTTCGCCAAAAATGCATCAGCAACGGCAAAGAGGCTCCAAAATCGTTACTATATTAATTTGAGCCATGAGCTTGAGCTCGCAATGCACTCTACGGATGAGTTGATCGAACATCTTAATCTCGTATTGCTCAACGGTACGATGAGTAAAGAATATAAACTAAGTATTAATAGCTATATCGAATCCCTACCAATCAAACCAACTTATTCTAAATCACGCAGTACTAAAATGTATCGAAAACGTGTTACTCATGCGATCTACATCATCATGTCATCCTCTTCACAAAAATACTTATACTAATAAAGCACGGGAACCTCAATTATGAACAGAAGACACTTTATAAAGAGCGCACTGCTTACTTCTGCAGCAATGTTAGCTAGCAAAAATTTATTGGCATTTGGTAGCGATTTAACCAACAACCCTGAATTTAAAGGATTGATTAGACTAAACTTAAATGGTGGGCATGATAGCTTAAATATGCTTGTTCCTTATGAGGATGGTCCATATGCTGATTACAAAAATATTCGGCCATTACTTGCTATCCCTAAAGAAAAACTTATTCCATTAAATATAAACGGATACCCAAGTGGCTATGCGTTACATCCAAAATTACCAAAACTGGCTGAGCTGTTTAATTCCGGTGAATTAGCCTTTATATCCAATGTAGGACCTCTGGTTGAGCCAACAACAAAAGAAAGTATAGAGATTAAGCAGGCTAATCTACCCCCTCATCTATTATCGCATAATTCACAAACAGAACTTTGGAGCTCATGTATTACCGATCGGAGTGCACCTAAAACCGGATGGGCAGGTCGTTTAGCCGATAGTTACCTTCCAAAAGATCAACAGT
>JABSRY010000591.1 GCA_013214985.1 Hyphomicrobiales bacterium | reverse complement strand
CTCTTATGAATATATTTGCTCATGCGAACATTCTACGCCCCAAGGGGCGGGGAATTGAACCCTAAAAATGATTAAAAGATTGGCAAGCCGATGTAACGGAGCCTGCCATTCAATTGCGCCGCGAAATTGGCGATGCAAAAACTATGAATGACATGGCCGCACTAATACGCGAGGCTAAAGGCAAATCTTATTTCGATAAATTCCGTGGGCAAATCGCCAAGTTTTCTGGCCGCAAAACCAAATTGTTAGAACAGCGCAGCAAAGAATTTAAAACTGCCCAAACACTTGTTAATGACAATGTGGCAATACTAAAACAAACAGATGAATGGGTCGAACATACCCATCACGTTATTAGCAATATTTCACAACTCCTTGCCAACGCTGTAGACATGGAAACAGGCATGCGTGGATACCTATTATCTGGCACCAAAAGTTTCTTAGAACCCTATAATAACGGCAATGCCGCATTCATAAATGGCGTTAATGAACTAATAGAAACCGTAAGCGATAACCCAGCACAAGTGGCACTTCTTAAAGAAGCAAAATCCACTATACTAGATTGGCAAAACCAAGTTGTCGAACCGCTCATTGCATTGCGTAAAAATGTTACTTTAGGGCTTGAACCAGTAGGTACAATCACAAATCATGTGAACAAACAACACGGTAAAATTTATTTCGATAAATTTCGTGGACTTATTGCAAAGTTAACGATGGCAGAAACAAAATTACTTGAAACACGTAAATTAGAGGCTATAGAAGCGAATAAGGCCATTGAAACCAATCTTAAAATTATGACCGACAATGAAAAATGGGTAAGCCACACCCATAAAGTTATCGCAAGTGCAAATAAGATGTTGGCCGCCGCGGTCGATATGGAAACAGGCATGCGTGGCTATCTTCTAGCCGGTGAAGATGCGTTCCTTGCGCCTTATACCCAAGGTTCAAAAACATTCTTTAAATTGGTTGCTGGATTAACATCTACGGTTAGTGATAACAAAGCACAAGTTACATTGTTGAACCAAATGAAAGAAAATATTACTAGTTGGAAAGCCAATGTCACTACACAAAATATTCAGTTACGCCGTCAAATTGGCTCCGCCAAAACTATGGATTATATGGCAGATCTAATTGGCCAAGCTAAAGGTAAATTATATTTCGACCAATTCCGTGGCTTAATGACCGAATTTAGAAATGAAGAATCCACCCTAATGGCACAACGCCAGGCCAGCAGTAACGAAACCGCGAGCTTAACACAAATACTCATTGTAAGTTGCCTAGCAGCCGCAATAATCATTGGCTTATTAATCGCGTTTATAATTGGCAATAGCATCGCTAACCCTATTATCGCAATGACAAAAGCTATGAAACGTTTGGCAGATGGTGACAGTCAAACAGAAGTACCAAGTGTTGGGCGTAGCGACGAAATAGGTAGCATGGCACAGGCAGTTCTAATATTCAAAGAAAACGCAATCAATAATCAAAAACTAGAAGCAGAAAAAGAAGCTCAAGAAGCAGAGACTCTGAAGAAAATCAAACATGATAGAGAAAATTTTGTTGGAGAATTCCGCGAGAGTATTTCTGGCTTTATCGAAAATGTTGCCAATAGCTGCACCGATATGGGCGGCAGTGCCAAGCAATTAAAATTGAATGCAGAGCAAAGCTCCGAACAATCGAGTGACGCATTAACCGCATCGGAGCGCGCAACGCTTAATGTTCAAACTGTTGCCGCAGCAGCAGAAGAACTTACAACCTCTATTTCAGAAATTGGCCGCCAAGTGCATCAAAGCCGCGATATAATTGACACGGCTGTGCAAAGTGCAAGCCTCACCAATAAGCGGGTGAATGATTTATCTATCGCCGCAACAGATATTGGTGAAGTCATAAGTTTAATTCAAAATATCGCAGAACAAACTAACTTACTGGCGCTTAACGCAACCATAGAAGCAGCTCGGGCTGGCGATTCTGGCAAAGGGTTTGCCGTTGTTGCATCAGAGGTCAAAGAATTAGCCAACCAAACAGCAAAAGCCACCGAAGAAATCAGCGCACATATTTCTAGCATCCAAAGTACAACTAGAGAAACCGTTACATCTATGCAAGAAATTTTCGAAACAATGGATAAAGTCAATGAACTGACGACAATCATCGCGTCCGCTGTAGAAGAGCAAAGCAGCGCAACAA
>JABSRY010000590.1 GCA_013214985.1 Hyphomicrobiales bacterium | reverse complement strand
CAACCCAATGACTGGTCAGTGAAAAGTGTAGCTTAAATCAATACTAAATCTGTCGCAGATTTGGGGACCACCTTAAAATGCCGCAACTAAACCAGATGGTATGAACATAATTGGTTTTATTTTTGTGCTTTGTCTAGATAATAGATTGAACGCTATACGGTTCGAGCAACTAGTAATTGGCGCATTACATTTTAATTTAACGACGAAAATGTTGTACTCATAGGTATAGAGGTTTGGGCCCGTCTGATAAAAGTAGACACGGCCTTCAATGAATACACCAATATTTTTGGAGGATATAATGACCCGAAAGTGATTTACCAAAGAGTTCCGTGATGAAGCGGTGCAATTAGCTATAAACCGCGATTTACCACAACGCCAAAATGCCGAAGATTTTGGTGTCGGCAAATTAACCCTAATCAAATAGATAGCGAATTATCAGTATAAGCAACGTTCGACGAATAATGATGTCGCGCCTGCCAATGAACTTAAACGGGATTTACTGAGGCCTCGCAAAGAAAATTAGATATTGGGTGAAGAGCGAGACGTCCTAAAAAAGCAACAAGCTTCTTAGCGAACCAACCGTAATACGTTGCAGGTTCATCGACGCACAGAAGACGGGACAAAATATTGGGCGGCTGTGTGAAGTGCCAAAGGTGTTCAGATTTGAGTATTATTGGCGAACAAGGCCTATGAGTAAACACCAACAACAGGATATTTATATCCGTACTGAGTTTGAAGCTAGTTAATTTTTATGGCGACCTCGTAAGGTTGAGGAGCTGCGTGAAAAAGGATTTAATGTTGGATACACACGTGTTGGTAGATTAATGCGTTACAATGGTTTGAAGGCTATTAGCACTCATAAACGTTGATATTAAAGCTATAACGGAATAATTCATCAATGGACTGTCCACCAAACCTGTTGGAGCAGGACTTTATAGCTAAGCACCAAATTAGAGTGGAGGTACCGTTCGGAATTCTGTGTCAATTCATGTATTTTCACAATAAACAAGGATTGACGTATAATGACAGACAAGGATTTCAATTTTGAAGCTGCTTTATCAGCGCTTCAATCAGGCCAATCGTTAACTGGCAAAGACGGTATTTTAACGCCGCTTATAAAACAACTCACCGAAGCGGCTTTGGCTGCTGAGCTTGATAACCATCTTGCTGATGAGGATGCCGTCAATCGTAAGAACGGCAGGTCTAAGAAGACCATTAAAGCGCCTTCTGGTAACTTTGAACTTTCAACACCGCGTGACAGGTCTGGTAGCTTTGAGCCTCAGTTGGTTAAAAAGCATCAAACTCATATGTCGGACGAGATTGAACGTAAAATCTTATCTATGTATGCACTGGGTATGAGCTATAGCGATATATCAGGCCATATTGAAGATATGTATGGCATTGGTGTTGCAGCAGCCACGATTAGCGCCGTAACAGATAAGCTAATTCCCAAGTTAAAAGAATGGCAATCACGCCCCTTGGATAGCCATTACCCGATTGTTTGGCTAGATGCCATTCATTATAAAATCAAAGATACTGGCCGTTATGTTAGCAAAGCGGTTTATACCGTGTTGGGTCTAAAGCTTGATGGCACGAAGGAGATATTAGGCATATATTTATCTGACAGCGAAGGCGCTAACTTTTGGCTGTCTGTATTGACTGACATGAATAATCGTGGGGTTGAAGATATTTTGATTGCCTGTGTTGATGGCCTTTCGGGTTTTCCAGAAGCGATTAATTCCATATATCCAGAGACTGAGGTTCAGCTTTGTATCATTCACCAAATCCGCAATAGCCTCAAATATGTTGGCTCTAAGCATCAGAAGGAATTTATGAAGGATTTAAAGCTTGTTTACAAGGCGGTGAGCCAACAAGCAGCTGAGGCGGCACTTGATGATTTAGAGGATAAGTGGGGCAATAAATACCCGATTGTGATTAAATCTTGGCGCAATAAATGGCATAATCTATCGATATTTTTTAAATATCCTGAGCCAATCCGCAAGGTTATTTATACCACCAATGCGGTTGAATCTGTTCATCGTCAGTTCCGTAAATTGACTAAAACCAAAGGAGCATTCCCCAATGAAAACAGTCTGATGAAACTAATATATGTTGGCATACAGAATATGACCAAAAAATGGACAATGCCAATCCACAACTGGAATTTGACATTATCCCAAT
>JABSRY010000059.1 GCA_013214985.1 Hyphomicrobiales bacterium | reverse complement strand
GAGTGTTAATCATGCTTTCTGTGAAATCTTGACGGGTTTGCACAGTTGACAGGTTAGAACCAAAAGATGATGCTGATGAACGAAGCGAAGTCATTGCTGTGTCTAGGCTAGTTAATACAGCTTCTAGTTTTTCATTACTTTGGAAGTCACTTGCTGCTGGGTCTGAAAGACCTAAGCCAGAAGATGAAGCATCAACACCTTTAATGGTCATTGAACTTGAACCATTTTCGTTGAAAGTTACTTTAAGGCTGTCACCGTTCAAGAAGTTGTTACCGTTAAAACCAGCGTCTTTTGTTAACTGATCGATTTGGGTTAAAGTTTCTTTGAACTGAGCTTCAAGTGTTTCACGTGTTGCACTTGGTGTTGTATTTGTTGCACTAGTTGCACTTGTTGAAAGACCAAAGCCAGTTGCTAAGTTAGCAGTGCCACCACCATCTGTAATAGTAATTGTCGCATCGTCTTTGTCTGCTACGATTGATAATTTACCGTCATCAGTTGCAGTCGCTGTAAAACCAACAGCTGCAGCGTTAATTTTTGTAACAGATTGAGCTAAAGTATCGGTTGCAGCTAATGCAATATTTACATCGCCATTGCCAACATCGATATCTAATGAGCCACCACCAGTAGCTACAACATAGTTTGCAACAGTACCTTCTACAGTAGCGTTGGTAACCGTATTTGCTGCTTGTAGAGCTTGTTTAGCAGTACCTTGCGCAGATTCAACTAGTTTTTGTATGGCTTTAATACCATTGTCTGCTGCTTCTAGTGTTTTAACCGCGTTACCAACATTGTCCATTAGGTTACTTAAATCACCGGCACGACTATCTAGTGCTGATGCTGTAAAGAAGTTAGTTGGATTGTCTAATGCAGAGTTAACTTTTTTACCCGTCGCTAAACGATTTTGAGTTTCTGCCATCATTTTTGCTGTTGATTGCATTGCTGTTAGGCTTTGACGAACGGCTTTTGAAATTGTTACTGACATAATATTATTTCCTATTCTCGGAATGTTAAACCAATCTTCTGATTGGATGAAATAAGTTTTACAGGGAATAAATGAAGCGAAAATTAAGGTTTTTGGTTAACGAATTTTAACGTTAACTCTTTGATATTAAATATAGTTAACGGATTATTATGTAAAAATACTTTGTCTATAACGCAGAAAAACGGCACTCGAATTGAGAGCCGCTTTGACTGATTTAATAATAATTATGTAGGGGCTATAGTAGGTTTAAAACTGAACCACTGAAAGTTTTTACTGGGATGTTTTTAATAGCAAGAATATTTTTTGCCTCTTGAGTAAGGGCAGGGGATTTATTAGTCAAATTGCTTTCATTATATATAGGCAAGATATTTTTGTAACTCATATGTAAGTTAAGCTCTGTAGAGGTGAGCTGTAGTTTGTTTAATACTGCGTTTGAAAGGGTTATTGACATTATACGATCCTATTCTAGGAATTTTTATTATTCGATCTTCTGATTGAATAGAGCCAAGATAGGATTGTTTGATGAATGAAATTTTAACATTGTTGGTTAACGATTTTTAACCTTAACATACTGTTTTTAATGGTGGTTAATGAGTGGTGTAGAGCTATGATAAACAAATGATTAATGGGCGTGTAACGAAGAAAACCAGTATCCAATGTGTGGTGGATACTGGTTTTGCTTGCTCTCCTCGGTTAGCGCAGTGCTTAATTAATGGAGCGCTATATTTTATGGGTTTTGTTTTCTGATGATATATCGGATCTATTTGCAGAGGGGATCTTGTTGGCAGATTCATCCATTATTTGTTGCATTTTAGCCATGGTGTTATTGACAACAATAATAGTATAGGCCGAATGAGAAATACTATTAATTGTTTGGCGTTGAGCGCTATTATCTGTGCTATTGCGTTTGGTATGATCAACAGTTGCCTGTGCATTGGTATTAATATCGGCTTTTATGTTTTGAGGTGCCTGGTTTACCATTTCCAAATTAAATTTGTTGACTCTTTTGCGCTGTGGGGGGCTATAATCACGAACTTGAACCTTATTAAGACTATCTATAGCGTTAATAGGGGCAACTTTAGTAGGCTCTGAGACAGGCCCTAGCGCATTTGCAGGCAAAGGAGTTGAGTTTACAGATGCTGCACCTGCAGTTGCTGTTGCCATGCTCGAATTTTTGGGTTGAAGCTCAGGTGTTCTTCTGCGCTGAACCTCAATGTCGTTATCAATGCGCGTTAGTTGAACAGCGCTGCTTGAAACAGAAGTGATCGCATACATAGTATTTGTCCTATGTCGCCCTCCAGAATATCCATCCACGAATATACCAGCAGCATATAGGCCATATCTTCTTAAATTATAAACATTTATATTGAAATTTGTATCAAAATTTAATTAAATTGCAACTTTAAATAGAAACATTAAGTGCTAAAGAGGTTGAATATTGAATTTTTTGCCGTGATTTTTGTTGTTGAATATTACCGTAAGTCGTTGGTCTGTTTAGGTTTTCTACATGTTTGGTGATGGTTTCCATGATGCCTAGGGCAACTTGTTGCTGGGCATCTATTGCGAGGTGGTTGCGGCGCAGGCTCTCTTGAAAGTTTTCTATAATCATGCGTAGTTTTGCTATTTTATCGGGCGCAAAGGTGGATAAGTTTTGCCGATTAGCCTTAAAAATGTTAGCAAAATAGGAATATGTTTCGATTAAATGCTGTTTTTCTTCGTGCAATATAGCCAAGATGCTGAGGTCGTTGGCTTTTAGCCGTGAGGTCTCTTGATTTAATAGATCTTGCAACTTAGCTAATATTTCATGCATGTCGGTGCAAAAAATCATCGCTTGAGTACGATCTTGTATCAATGCATTATTTTGCTGCTTGGGTTTTAATTTATTGTTCTGCATTTTTTAATCCGATTGGCATTAAATTTTGATAGATAGGATTGTTATATTCCGAGCTGCATTTTGGTTATGCTGTCTTTTAATTGTGATGCGATACCGATGCCGCCACCTTGGGACATGCTTTCGGCATATTTACCAATGAGCATGGAGCGGTAGATGTTTTCGTTATTACCAGCGCCAAAAGGCTTTTCTAATTCGATGCCTTTATACATTTGCTCTAGCATGTTGGTTAAGAACATGGCTTCAAACTCGGTTGCTGTTTTTTCTATTTTTTGTTTATCTGACGTGGATAGCTCTAAAGGCTTATTGGTTTCTGGATTTAAATATTGTTTAAACTGAACGCTGGCCTTGGCAGTTTTTGCTGCAATATTATTAGATGCAATATTTTGCATTGCTGAATTTATATCGAGTGCGCTTGTTGTAATATTCATAATATAGTCCCTTACATTACTATGAGTTCAGCTTGAAGTGCGCCGAGCGCCTTCATTGACTGCAATATGGAGATTAAGTCGCGTGGGCCGACGCCCAGAGCATTTAGGCCGTCTACCAACTCACTAAGTGAGATGCTGTTTTCTAATACTGCTAATGCATTATCTGAATTATCGTCTACTGTTATTTCTGTACGGGGCACTTCGGTGGTTATGCCATCTGAAAAAGGTGCGGGTTGGCTTACCTCGGGTGCTTCGGTTATTGCTATGGTTAAGTTGCCTTGGGCTATAGCGACTTTGCTAACCCTTACATTATGCCCAATTACAATGATGCCTGTTTGCTCGTCAATTAAAACCCGCGCAACCTGATCTACCTCAACGCGGAGTTGCTCTATTTCGGTGATTAGATCGACCATGGTGCCTTGGTAAACATTTGTACGGCGCAATTGCACGGTGTTTGGGTTGAGTGCCACTGCTACTTTCATTGCCATAAATGCGTTGATAGTACGGGCTATTCTTTTTGCTGTGGTGAAATCTGGATTTTTAAGGCCAAGTTTTAAAGTTCTACGGGATGCTAAATCTAACGGCAATTCGCGTTCTACGACGCCGCCATTGGCGATGCGGCCAACCGTGGGAATGCCAGTTGTGATTGAAGCTGCTTTACCCTCTGCTTTAAAACCGCCGATTGATACGGGCCCTTGTGCAACTGCATATTCGACGCCGTTTAAGGCCAAAAGGTTTGTAGCCAGTAAAACGCCACCTTGCAGGCTTTTAGCATCGCCTATTGAACTGACTACCACATCTAAATAAGTGCCGCTCATTGCAAAGGCAGGTAGCTCGGCGGTAATCATTACTGCAGCTACATTTTTGGACTTTAGCTCCATATCGCGAGCATTAATGCCGAAATGTGTTAGCAATGTTTGCATGCTTTGTTGAGTGAATTTTGATGACCCCAAATTATCGCCCGTGCCATTTAGACCCACGACTAGACCATAGCCAATTAGTTTATTGGTACGGATACTCTCGATATTGACTATGTCTTTGATACGCGAAGCCGCCACGCCGATATTTACATTCATAACCATGAAGAGGCACAGAAATGTAAATCTCATTAGTGATTTCGGTATTTTAATATCGGCCATTATTTTTACTTTATATATAAGTGTTTTATTACTGCTATATACAAAGCGAAAACTGTGCCAATTATTGTGATTTGTAATAAATAAAAATTGTCTAATAAATACAAATAGTTATGGTGGGATGTGATTATTGCTGTGGATTTGTGATGTGTAATAATTGCAAATTAGGCAGTAATTGCCGATTACTTTTGGCCGATAGTTTGCAAAATTAGTGCTTTAGGAGATTTTATATTATAATACGGGGAATCATCTATTAAAGTTATCAGGAGAATGGAATGAGAATTACCAATCAAAACCGCGCTGCTTCTGTTAGCAAAAAACGTAATACTAAAAAAACATCTGGCACCGATGGAGACTTTCAACCTGTTGCTGATGAAGATGTAAGTGAAGTCAATGTTGCTGCGCCATTATCACCCATGCAACCCGTTGCTGCAGTTGATAGCCTGCTTGCGGTTCAAGAAATGGACCAAAAGAAACAGCAAGAAACAGCGGTTAATAATAGCCGTGAAATGCTTTCTATATTGCAAGAAATTAGGGTTGGGCTATTAAGTGGGCATATTTCTGAACATAAAGTAGAGGCACTTAGTGCGCTTGCAAGTAAGGAGCGCCAAACATTTGGAAATGCGGATTTAAACAATGTTCTGGATGAAATTGATTTGCGCGCAAGAGTTGAATTAGCTAAAATGCAGTATCGTTAATTGGTCTGGTACAATAAAAAACTAAATTTTTAGTATAATAACGTATTGAACTATAAGATAAAAATAAATTTTAAAACTAAATTCAAAATCGATTGAATTTATGTTACTTTATATGTATAGTCCCTGCAAATTAACAAGAATTGTAAGGCTTAATTCTTACAAATCTTCAATTTTTAGTAGCGTGCTAAATGTTTAGCGGTCGCCTAGGGGAGTGGATATGACTGTAGAGTTGGCCGAAGGTTACATGCCTTCACCTGATGAAGAATTTATGAATGAAAATCAACTGACTTATTTCCGTAAAAAACTGGTTGACTGGAAAGAAGATATATTAGATTTAAGCAAGGGTACTATACATTCTATGCAAGAAGATAATGTACATCACCCAGATTTAAACGATAGAGCTTCATCTGAAACGGATAGAGCATTAGAGTTGCGTACGCGTGACCGCCAACGTAAATTAATTTCTAAAATTGAATCTGCAATTAGACGTTTAGATGCTGGTGATTATGGATATTGCGAAGATACGGGTAACCCAATTAGTCTGAAGCGTTTAGACGCAAGACCAATTGCTACCTTGTCGCTTGAAGCACAAGAAAAACACGAACAGCGCGAAAAAGTTTATCGTGATGCTTAAGTTTTAAATTATATTAAGATGAAACCAGGTAGTTTTCTATCTGGTTTTTTTGTGTCTGAATCATAAAAACCCGACCCAACGAAAAAAAACCGCAGGCATAAAACCTGCGGCAAAGTTTAGTGTTTCTTACGAAACACGGCTGAAAAATATCCGAGGCGATAACCTCGGAATGAACTTTTAGAATGGTAACAATACGTCTAATACTTGTTGGCCATAACGGGGTTGTTGAACATCTGAAATTTGACCACGTCCGCCATATGAAATACGGGCTTCGGCAATACGGCTGCTATCGATTGTATTGTTGGAGCGAATATCTTCTGGACGCACGATGCCTGCGATGATTAATTCTCTAACTTCGAAGTTTACGCGTACTTCTTGTCTACCTTCTACAACTAGGTTGCCATTTGGAAGTTTTTGAATGATGACCGCCGCAATTTTTAACTGTAGATCTTCTTTTCTATTTACTGAACCGTTGCCTGCTGATGCGCTGCTGTTACCAAAACCAACTAAGCTGGCTGGGTTTACCTTTGGATGGGTTGCTGATATTTTTTTCATAATACCACCGAAGGCATCTATGCCAAAGTCTTCGCTTGAAGTACGGCCACGGGTGGTTTTATTGTCGATTTTTGCTTTGTCAGATATATTGATATCTATGGTTACAATATCGCCAACATCTGCCGCGCGATTATCGCCATAAAATGTGCCTGAGCCTTGTGACCATAAAGATGCGCTATATCTTTTGCGCTTATTAACTTGTGGCATTGGCATGACTACTTTACGATAACCAACTTTTTGTGTTGGGCTTTCGATGCCTGTTAAAGCAGGGGCTTGACCAATTTTACTTAAGCGATCTGCCGCACCACAGGCGGTAAGCATAGATATTGCTATGATAAGCCCTGTTGTTTTAATTAATTTGTTTGTCATTTTTTTCAGCCTGTTATTATTTTAATGCAGTTATTAATCTTGCATTTCTTCTGTTTGAATTGAGTGTCATCGCCTGATCTATGCCAGTTACGATAGCGTCAATTTGTTTGCCTGATTTAAGGTTCATTACTTTGATTAATGCACCATTTGCGCCTGTCGTTAATGCCCTTGCTTTGATGTTTAATTGAATGCGCCCTTGGTTAAACGCTAAATTAATTATTGTATTTTTCTTGACTAAATCGGGGTATTTTAGCAAATGTTCGGCAATGGGTTGCATAGCTCGTATGCTATTTTTTGCTGATTTGCCGATAATATCTTCGATGTGTAAAACAATGTTATCTGGCAACCTGCGGGTGTTGACTTGAATATATTTAATATCGGATTGCAATATTTGTTGATTGCGACGGATGTTATTTGCAAAAACTGGGATGCGAACTAGATTTTCTATTTTACCGCTTATCTGAATTGTTTTTGGGTTGCCTTGGTTGATATATCTAAAGGTTACGGTAAATTGATCGTTAAATGGGCGATAATCAAACTCTGAAACATTGAAGCTTGGGAAATCGCTTGCAGGCATGATTAATGTTTTGAAATTGTTATATAGTTTAACTTTGGTTAGTTCTGTTATTCTATTAATATGGTTGTTATCTGCTGCATAGTTGCGAATGATGTTTTTGATTTCTATATTGTCGATGGTTTTTGATTTACGGGATACTGTGACTTTTTGAAAATTTGTAGTTGCATGCCAATCGATGCTATATTTTTCTGCGATATCTGTGAGTATTTTAGCGGTTAATATACCTTTACGGCCTAGAGGTGGCGCTTGGAACAATTCTTCGCGTGCCCGAAGAACGCCGACGTTAAAAATATCGCCTAGTAATATAACATTGGCATTCACTTCGATTGCAGATGATTTAAGCACATTTGCATTTGCAATATTTGGCACTATCGCTAGGCAAATAGCCAAAGGCGCAATAAGTTTTGCTATACTGGTTTTTAATGGTGCAAAAATTGACATTTTTAAATCTCTACTCATTTGTTGAATTATTTCAGACGTGCGGTAACTGACATCATTTCATCTGAAACGGTGATGACTTTTGAATTCATTTCATAGGCTCTTTGAGCGGTGATTAGCTCGGAGATTTCTTGAACGGCATTGACGTTTGATTGTTCGACGAAATTTTGTAAAATACTGCCTGTACCTGCGTTGGTTGCGACTGAAACATTTGGTGTGCCAGATGATGGTGTTTCTAGTAATAGGTTATCACCGATGGCTTCTAAGCCAGCTTTGTTAGCAAATCTGGCTAAAGTGATTTGGCCGACATTTACGGCTGCGGTATCTTCATCTAAAAACACTTCGACTGTACCATTTTTGCCGATTGAAATATCCCGTGCGTTATCGGGAATAACAATATTTGGTACAATTTGATAACCATCTAGAGTAACCAAGTTGCCGTTAGCATCGCGCTCAAATGTACCATCTCTTGTATAGCCAGTTTGACCACTTGGTAGCTCGATTTGGAAGAAGCCTTCGCCCCGAATAGCGACGTCTAATTTTTTTTCGGTAAATGCTAGACTACCTTGTGACATGATACGGTATGTTGCACCAGTTTTAACACCAACACCCACTTGAATGCCTGAGGGTACCGTGCTGCCGTTAGCTGAAGTGGAAGCACCTTGACGTCTTAAATTTTGATATAATAGATCTTGAAACTCTGCCCGTTGGCGTTTGTAACCCGTTGTACGCATGTTGGCGATGTTGTTTGAAATAACCTCAACATTAAGTTGTTGTGCCATCATACCAGTTGAAGCGGTGTGTAAAGATTTCATTATTTATTCCTTTATCCTGCTACTTGTGCAAGTTTATTGATTGCGCTGGATTTTAGATCTGCCATTTTTTTGATCATGTTTGATGTGCGCTCATAAGCGCGTTGTATTTCGATCATTTTGGTCATTTGTACAACTGGTTGAACATTTGATTTTTCGATCATACCCTGTGCAAGGCTTACAAATTCGGGTTCGCGGCCTTCGACCGGAGAGTTGAACAGGTTGTCACCTTCTTTTTGTAATAGGCGTTGATCATCGAAAACCGTAATTAACAATTTGCCCTTTTGACCTAGGTTGGTAGAAATTGAACCATCTTTTGCGATGGTGATTTCGCTTTCATTTTGTGTGAAGTTAATAGGGCCGCCATCAGTAAGTACTGGATGGCCTGAAAGGTTTACCAATTGGCCTTCGCTATTTAATGAAAAGTGACCATCTCTTGTGTAGCGTTTGCCATTTGGTGTTTGAACGCTGAACCAACCTTCGCCATTTATTGCGACATCTAATGGGTTGTCTGTTACTTCCATGCTGCCTGTGCCAAAATCACGCATTAAAGCAACATCTGACACGTAGGATAAGTTTTTTGAACCCAATGTTTGATTGTTCATTTTTGCAACTGGCATAATATATTCTTGAAATACTAAATTTTCGGTCTTAAAACCTGCAGTGCTCATGTTGGCAAGATTGTTTGCAACAGTTGAAAGCTGCCTTTTTAAGGCGGCCTGTTGAGAAAGTCCTATTCTAATTGCATTATTCATGTTTCAGCTCAAATATTATTTTATTTATTGGTTTATAATAAGCAGGATGCGTGCCAGTTTTATTTATCAAT
>JABSRY010000589.1 GCA_013214985.1 Hyphomicrobiales bacterium | reverse complement strand
CGCTCAATTTCATGAGCGACTTTGTTGTGTTTTTACGCATAATTTACTCCATTTGTTTGCGTTAGTAACAAACGGAGATTTGCACGATATCTTGGGGTAATAGTATTGGTAGAAACGGGGTAATTTGGGTAATCGAAATGGTTATCAACAATTGGGTGAGCTATAGGATTGGGTTTTATAACTCATGCATCAGATGTTTTGTGAATCATAGAGATATTAAATGGATGTAATTGGGTGTGTTAATGGTTATTTGCAGCAAAAATGAGAACCTTTAACAATTTAACGAACATAAAATGCGACTTATGTTCGTTACGACAAAATAACGAACATGGATGAGTGTTGCGGGATATTATTTTTATGAAGAATGTGTTTATATAAAACTCAACTGAGGTACTAAAAGTACCCAAAATACAGTTAAATTAAACTTATGACTGGATTTTGTTTGTTATAAATGCCATATTGGTACTATGAGTACCAATAAGAAAAGCAAAATAAACACCCTTTTAAGTGTTACCCCATATGGGACAGTGCTTCTGTCCTTTTGGTTGGTAGGAAAAGGATATAGCTTAGATTTACAAAAAAGATATAAAAAAAGTAATTGGTTAGAATCCATGGGAACAGGTGCACTTAAACGCTCAGGAGATGATGTTGATTATCATGGAGGAATATATGCCCTTCAAAATCAAGCGGGGTTAACAGTACATGCTGGTGGGCGCACCGCTTTATCTCTACAAGGAAAAGCGCATTATATCGATATGGCAGAAGGCAGAGTCGTTCTTTTTGGCAATAAAAAAGAATTGTTACCTACTTGGTTTAAAAATAAAAACTGGGGAATAAGAATAGACTATTACACATCATCCTTTTTACCTGCTGATATGGGGTTTTTGGACTTGGAGAGAAAAAATTTCACTGTAAAGGTTTCTTCTCCAGCGCGCGCGATATTAGAATGTTTATACCTCGCACCCAAGCACCAAGAATTGTTTGAATGCTATGAACTGATGGAAGGGTTGAATAATTTGAGACCAAAATCTGTCCAAGAATTGCTGGAAAACTGTACCTCAATAAAAGTTAAACGATTATTTCTGTATCTTGCAGAAAAACTAGAGCATTCATGGCTAGATTTTGTTGATTTATCTAAGGTTGATTTAGGGTCAGGAAAGCGTAGTCTCGTTAAAAATGGCGTTTATATTGATAAATACAAAATAACAGTTCCAAAAGAATTCGAGAAAAATGAAAAACCAAAGTTATAAAGACCAAGTTCGCCTTCTATTGGATGTTTTGCAACAAGTCGCAAAAGAAGATTGCTTTGCACTTCATGGTGGAACAGCCATTAATTTGTTTGTACGCGATATGCCAAGGCTTTCTGTTGATATTGATCTGACATATTTGCCAATAGAAGATCGACCAACAACGTTGGACAATATCAGCTCTGCACTTATACGAATTAAGAATCGTGTAGAGAAAGCAATGCCTAATACCCGCATCCAACATAAGAAAGAAATTGGAAAGCTTCTTATTGAACAACAAAGGACGGGCATTAAACTTGAGGTTAACTTAGTCGGTCGCGGTATAATTGATGCGCCTAAAAAAATGATCCTATGTAATAAAGCCCAAGAAATGTATGACTTATCTGCGGTAATTAATATAGTTCCAATCGGCCAACTATATGGCGGTAAAATATGTGCTGCGCTAGATCGACAACATCCAAGAGATTTATTTGATGTCAAATATCTACTTGAAAATGAAGGGTTTTCGGATAAAATTCGTCACGGGTTTATATTTTGTTTGTTAGGCAGTGATAGACCCATCAATGAAGTGCTTGCACCGAACTTTCAAGACCATCGCAAAGCCATGGAAAATCAATTTGTTGGCATGAGTGAGAATGCATTTTCATATGAAGAATTTGAGGCGACAAGAAAACAACTGGTCAAGATCGTTCATGCCAATCTTACAGATAAAGACAAAGAATTTTTACTAAGTGTGAAGAATGCAACGCCAGACTGGAGCATTTATGATTTTGAGCGGTTCCCTGCTGTCCAGTGGAAACTTCAAAATTTAGAAAAGTTGAAGAATAAAGACCCCGAAAAACATAAAAAACAATATGAATGTCAAGGGCAGAGTAAAACTCTACCACTAGGGCGGCGCAAAACAAGTCCACTTTGGTTTGACTGTTGATTTAAAA
>JABSRY010000588.1 GCA_013214985.1 Hyphomicrobiales bacterium | reverse complement strand
ATATTGTAAACTATAGTATAGTTAAAACCTTAATATCAATCTATTATATTACACATTCAGTGTGCAGTTATAATTAGTAAAGTAGGTTACCCCATGGCCAAAGAATATCGTAAATTCATTGAAAAAACTATCATTGTGGCCAGCCACAATGCGGGTAAGGTAAAAGAGATAAATTTATTGCTTTCACCCTATGGGATTACGGCCAAATCGGCGAAAGAGCTTAACCTCGATGAGCCAGAAGAAACAGGCGATACATTTGTTGAAAATGCCGAGCTAAAAGCTCTGGCCGCAGCAAGGGCATCTGGCATGCCCGCATTGGCAGATGATAGCGGCTATTCTGTCGCTGCGCTAAATGGCGACCCTGGCATATATTCGGCACGTTGGGCGGGTGATCACCGTGATTTTGCACTTGCCATGCAAATGGTCGAAAGTGCCATGCAAGAAAAAGATGCCCAAGAAGATGATGAGCGCAAAGCCGCATTTATATGCGCATTAACCCTAGCTTGGCCAGATGGCCATGTAGAAACATTTGAAGGTCGGGTTGACGGCATTAGCATTTGGCCACCAAAAGGCACAAATGGTTTTGGTTATGACCCCATTTTTAAAGCCAATGGTCATGACCGAACTTTTGCCGAAATGGATTGTGCCGAAAAACAAAAAATTTCACACCGTGCCGATGCGTTTAGACAATTGGTAAATGCCTGTTTTAAAGCCGCATAATGCAAACTGAAATTATTAAAAACCATAGTGATAAACCCCAATTTGGCATTTATGTGCATTGGCCGTTTTGCGCTGCCAAATGCCCTTATTGCGATTTTAACTCACATGTAAGGCGCCAAGGTGTCGATGAAGCGCGGTTTGTTGCAGCCTATCTTAAAGAGTTAGAATATATGCGAAACTTAGCGCCAAACCGCACAGTTTCATCGGTGTTTTTTGGCGGTGGAACGCCCTCTTTAATGTCGGGCAAAGCAGTTGGCGCAATCTTAGATAAAATTGCGCAATTATGGCCAATATCTTCTAACGTAGAAATCAGCTTAGAGGCTAACCCAACGTCAATTGACAGTCAAAATTTTGCGGCATATCGTGCCGCAGGTGTTAACCGAATATCTATCGGCGTACAGGCGATGAATGATGTCGATTTGCGCAAGCTTGGGCGCATGCATAGCGTAGATGAAGCCAGAAAATCTATTAAACTGGCGCAAAGTATTTTTGATCGTATTTCGTTTGATCTCATATATGCCCGCCCGCACCAGAGCGTTCAAAATTGGCAAGATGAGTTAAAACAAGCAATAGAAATGGGCACAGACCATTTGTCACTGTATCAATTAACCATCGAAGGCGGCACGCGTTTTGCGGATCTCTATAAACTTGGCAAAATAGACATGCCAAGTGATGACCATGCCCGTAAATTATATGATGTAACCCAAGATATCTGTGCCGATTATGGCCTATATAATTATGAAATTTCTAATTATGCCAAAACAGGCGAAGAATGCCGCCATAATTTATTATATTGGCGTTATGATGAATATGCAGCCGTTGGCGCGGGTGCCCATAGCCGCCTAATATCCGATAATAGCAATTTAAGGCATGCGCGGGTTGATCAGCGCCAGCCCGAAAAATGGCTAGAAATGGTCGAGCAACAAGGCCATGCTTTTATAGATGTTGAAGAGTTAGATAAAGATGCGCAAGCCGTCGAATATTTACTAATGTGCTTACGCTTGCGCGAAGGCGTTAGCCTAAAAAAATTCGAGCAACTGGGCGGCTATCCGCTAGATGCTCAAAAAATAGAAAAAATGGTCGCGGCAAAATTATTAATACACCAAGTAGATGCACAGCGGATAAAAACCACCGAAGAAGGTTTAAGATTGACCGATTATATAATCGGCCAACTAATTCATTAACTTACAATATTAGCCACCAACTTGGGTGATTTTCAAATCATAAGATGAGTAACCGCGCCCTGAATAGTTATAATGTCCAAGCACACCACGATACCCACCAGGGTTGGCAAATGCTGAAGGTGCAAAGCGTTGCCCTATAGGTGCTGCACGGCCAAGTTGTGCCACCAAACTCATTGCATCATAAGCTAAAGCAGCACGGTTGGTTGTTGGCGTTTTGCCCGCATATTCGGCATATTTAGAGTTAAAGCTATAAATAGCATTGGTATTTGCATACCAACCACC
>JABSRY010000587.1 GCA_013214985.1 Hyphomicrobiales bacterium | reverse complement strand
GGCAAACAGACGGCTAGCCAACCCAAGCATTGCTACAGAAATTAGGGGACAAATGGTTTTTGAAGCTAAATATGGGGCAGATGCTTTGCAACCTTTTACACTTACCGCGCGCGCAGATAGGGTCGATATTTTGGCTGAAAAAGCCGAAATAATTGATTATAAAACGGGCGCACCTCCCTCGGTGAAACAGGTTAAAGCGGGGTTTGCACCCCAATTGTTGCTTGAAGCATCTATTTTAGCAAGTGGCGGGTTTGCTGGGTGTGATATTGATAAAAAATTGCCTATTGATTTTTCATATATTCAATTAACTGGCGCGTATCCTGCTGGTAAAATACAGGACTTTAAAAAGTTAGATGGCGGGCAACTTATTGAGGATGTGCTTAAAGGCCTGTCGCAAAGAATTGAAGATTTTTCTAACCAAGAAACTGCCTATAAACCGCGTGAATTAGCGGATTTTGCGGCACGGTTTAGAGATTATGACCATTTGGCACGAATGAAAGAATGGTCGTTGATTGAAGGGGATGAATGAAGATGTTAAATATAACTCCCGAAATAAGATTAAAAAACACGACTGAACGTCAAAATAGAGCTGCTGAGCCTCGTATTTCGGCTTGGGTATCTGCCAATGCGGGGTCTGGTAAAACCTATGTACTGGTTAAGCGGGTGATTAGAATTTTATTATCTGGTACTGAACCCCATAAAATTTTATGCCTGACTTTTACTAAAACAGCAGCGGCAGAAATGCAAAACCGTTTGTTTGAAATATTGTCAAACTGGGCAGTGATGGATGATGCGCCCTTAATCGCTGAAATTAATAAAATTGCGGCGACTAATTTGTCGGCTGAACAATTGCCAATTGCTCGAAAGCTATTTGCGGAAGCACTTGAAACCCCTGGTGGGTTAAAAATTCAGACGGTTCATGCGTTTTGTGAACGGATTTTACATACCTTTCCAATTGAAGCGGGAATATCTCCCCAATTTGAAGTAATAGACGATAGGTCGTCGCGTGAAATGTTAGGTGACATTAAGCGTTCGGTTTTGACTGAGGCACAAAATTTGAACGGCAAATTTGGCAATAGCATGGTTATTATAAGCCAACATGCCAACGAAAATAAATTTGATGAATTACTAAATGGCCTCATTAAAAATCGACAAAAAATATCGAAATTAATTGGTTATGATTTTACGGATATTCAATTAAGCAGTGCGCCACTAGGCATGGCAATCGGTAAATTGGGCAATGTGCT
Organism: Hyphomicrobiales bacterium; assembly: GCA_013214985.1. GTDB lineage: Bacteria > Pseudomonadota > Alphaproteobacteria > Rhizobiales > OSC116 > OCS116. The sequence continues at coordinate 949 of JABSRY010000587.1, read as the reverse complement.
GAAAATTAGTGATTTATTACAAGCAGCAGATATAGCTGGGCAAGATGTAGCACGCTATTATTTAGATATTTTGGCCGACAAGTCACTTTGGCCATTAAGTGATTTGCGCAAAATGTTGGATATTTTAAAAGAGGCGGGCGGGATTACCAATTTAAAATTCGCAGCGCATATTGACAGAGCATTATCGGCTAAAAATGTTGAAATTGCTACTGAGGCATATTTTGATATTTTTATGACTAAAGATAGAAAACCAGTAAAGGCTTGGTTCAGTAAAAAAATTCAAAATGAATATACTGATATATACGAAAATTTGGTTGACGCTAAAGTTGTTATTGTAAAAAAATATGAAAAATTGAAAGCCGTAAAATTATATCAGGCGTCGACAGCATTATTTGAGATTGGTAATGCTATTTTATGGCAATTTGTACAAGAAAAACAATCTAGAAACATGGTTGATTATGATGATTTGATTAATATAACCGCAAAACTGTTAAATGGGAAAAGCCATAAACACAAAGGACAAACGGCATGGGTGCTTTATAAGTTAGATAATGGTCTTGACCATATTCTTATTGATGAGGCGCAAGATACAAGCCCAGAACAATGGGCAGTGATAGAACCTTTAGTACAGGAAATAACCGCGGGTGAGGGCGCACGTGATGCACAACGTAGCCTATTTGTAGTGGGCGATGAAAAACAGTCTATATACAAGTTTCAAGGGGCTAACCGCGCGGTGTTTAAAAGCAAAGAAATTGCTTTTGAGCGAAGTTTTAAAAATGCCAAGATGAATTGGGAACATATTGGGCTTGATTTATCTTTTAGGTCGGCACCGTGTATTTTGGAAGCAGTTGATCGGGTGTTTAATTTTGCCAATGCTGCATCTGGGGTTTATGATGATGCGGTTGAGAATATAAAAAATGGCGAAATTAATGTTAGGCATTTTGCGAAT
>JABSRY010000586.1 GCA_013214985.1 Hyphomicrobiales bacterium | reverse complement strand
CTACGACGCGAGTCAGCAATCAGACAATTTAACGAGATGTGTGTGTGTGTTATGTATGCGTCAATGACCTCTATACCAAAATTGTTATAGATGTCACGTGTATGTGAAATATTTTTTTTTTATGTATAGGTATATTTCAAACTCAAGTTGAAATTACAGACAACGACTATAAATTACACAATATGAAACAAAGATAACAAAAACTTTACACGAAAGACATTTAATAAAACGAACGACGCCGACGGGAGCGCTTAACCGGAAGTCCCCCCCATAGACCCACATTTAGTAGGGAAATTTATTTTCAGTGTTAAAATAGGATAATTAAACATATAACGGAAAAAAAAGGTAAAATCACCACCCATCCCATCCCCCCACCCACTCATCGCACCCCCACCACCCCCCAACCAGGTTACGGAAAAAGGTAAGTAGTGATAAATAAAGAGTAATAAAAAGTTATATATTTGTTGGTTTAAATAATTCAGATTTGTAGATAAAATTGATGGTTTCATTTAGGATTGATTTATTTATATTACGGTTGTAGTCGTTGCAACCATAGAGAAGTAATTTTTTTAATGGTATTCTGTTGAAGTTGCGTACATTGGTTCCAATTAAGTCAGAAACGCTGTCCAAAAGGGAGTTTCTTATATCAAAATACCGATGGCAGTCAAGAAGGTAATGGTAGATATCGTCAGTTCCGTCACCAAATGAGCAGAACTCGTCACTGGTGTCGGCAAAATTATGATTGAACTTATATTTGCGAAGAGGGTTTAGGTCAACCCTTAATTGTGTCAAAAACCTTAGTCCCACTTTGTCTTCTATGCCATAATAATCACATTGTTTTGGTTTAAAAGAGGATAAAAGTTTTCTTTTAAATTTATTCATGTCGGTTTCATTTCTCTGAACAGATGTCAAAAATCTGTTCCAAGAAAATACACAAGATGGAAAAAAAGAAGAACTAAATTTTTCAGTACGAGGTACAAAAGGGGTTAAAATAAGAGGCTCGCTGTTGGGAAGTTGTCTACCATAAGCACTGATCCATGGTGGATCAGGAAAGGTGATACAATCAGCTAAGTACTTTGGAGATGTTTTATGAACAATTTTATAGAAAAGTGACATCCTACGATACCAACGACGTTGAGACAGCCACTCCCAACCAAGTTCTCTATATACCTTTATTGTTGAGGTACCTTTCCAAGCACCAGAAACCGCATAAGCTGCTTGAGTTTGAACAGATTCAAGCTTTTCCATGTTTGAACTTAAATTATTTGTGGATAGCTCTCCATCAGCTGGCGGTTGATGGAAAATAACATCGCAGTATTCCAAATGGGACCTAACATGTGACTTGTATACCTGCTCTAACGTTTTGCGAGGTGCATATTTTGACATGCACTTAATTGCACCTACCCCCTTGTTCGCTTTTTTAATTTGAGCAATAATATGACTGTTAAAATTTAGCTTTTTGTCAAGAATGAGTCCAATATGCTTATGTTCCACCTCTGATTTGACCATTGAACCATTAAAAAACAAGGATGGATGTTCAGGGGGTTTAGTTTTTGTGGAAAATACAATCTCTATTGGTGGTTTACTCGGATCAGGATTAAATGACATGTGCCACTGTCTAGCCCAGGCTTCGACCAGCTTCAAATCATGACTTAGTATCTCAAAAGCCGTTTGCGGATCATTGACTACTACAAACAAGGAAGTGTCATCAGCGAAAATGCGAGCATCAGATTTCATTCCATCGAGTAAGTCGTTTATGTAAAGCAAAAATAACAAAGGACCTAAAACAGAACCTTGTGGAACACCTGCTTCGATACTGTTCCAAGAAGAGGATTTACCATTAATGATAGTTCTTTGCAGACGATTGGAAAGGAAGTCAGTTAGAATGTTTAACAAGTGACCACTAACGCCATATTGTTTTAGTTTGAATATTAGACCTTCGTGCCAAACTTTGTCAAAGGCTTTTGAAATATCAAGAAACACAGATCTAACTTCCTTTGGAATGTCACAGTCAAACGCGGTGTGAATCTCCTTTAATGAACCCCGACTGTTTGCTGGTTATAAAATTGTTTCCAATTAAATACGAATAAAGTGATGAAAATATTAATCGCTCAAATACTTTACCAAAAATTGGCAAAAGTGAGATTGGCCGATAACTGGTAAGAATATTTTTTTGTTCTTTTTATGAATCGG
>JABSRY010000585.1 GCA_013214985.1 Hyphomicrobiales bacterium | reverse complement strand
TTATTATCACTAAACGATTATATCGAATATACAGTATTTATGCATATATTGTTTAATTTGGTTTTATTCCTAATTTTCATTGGTTTGATAAATCCAACCGCAAAAATATTAGAAAAAATAATTAATGGTGGCGCAGTAAATAATGGCGATTTAAAACCAAGCTACCTTAAACATAGCGCGTTAGAAATGCCCGAAATTGCCCTTAATTTATCGTCTCGTGAAACGCTGAATCTAGTCGATCGTGTTGATGAGATGTTAAAATTATCGTTCGAAGCTTTAAAAGAATTTGATAATCTAAAACGCAAAAAAGCTGAGTTAATCGATAAAGATATTATCATGTTATCGAGTGCAATTAAGCATTATTTGGTTGAGCTAACAAAAACCGAATTAGACACAAAACAGAGCGTTAGAGCCGTAGAAATCATCAGCTTTACAACCAATTTAGACCATATTGGCAATGAGCTTAATAAAAATATGCTCAACACCATTAAGCAAAAAATAGAGCAAAATAAGCGTTTTTCAGTGGCAGGCATGCAAGAAATTGTCGATATGTATGACTATATTCAAGCAACGTTACAATTGGCCGTTAAAGTATTTATGGATCAAGATATAGATAGCGCAAGAGAGCTTGTAAGGCGAAAAGAATCTTTCAGACAAACCGAATATCAAAATAGGTTGCAGCATTTAACAAGGCTTAAAAAAGGCGATGTAAAATCACTCGAAACCAGCCAGTTTCACTTAGATATTTTACGCGACCTAAAACGCATAAACAGCTTTTTATCCTCTTCAGCATATCCATTACTCGAAACAGCAGGCGAGCTAAACCCAAGCCGATTAATAGATGCAAAAGAGGATAATTAAACTTGATAGGTTTTAATGTTAAAACCATCCAATTCTTGGATACATTCGTCTAAAGACACGATACCAACACACGGCATTGCACCTATGTAATCAAATTGATCACGCATAATTTTTTTGGCAATGATAATAGTCGGAACAGTAGGGATTTGTGGGCCGTCCCCATCTTTTGCAATTATGTACCATTTTATACTTTTGGGCCTTCCTTCTAAATTTAGACCATTAAATATCATATGCATGCCGCCATCTTTGGTGCCTAGCCAATCAAATAATTGGCTAATTTTTAGTAATGGTGCTGCATAATTGACTAGCTTAACTGGTAAACCAAAACGCACTAACCATGATAAACTCCAAATAGATAAATGTAATAAACTGCTTTCCATACCTGCTGAAAAGTTCATTTTTTTAATGTTATACTTTTGTGGCAATAGGTCAAAATCTGGAATTTCGCAATTAGCCATCCACCTTTTACCAAGCTGAGGGTAGGTTATATGGTGAATATCTTGCCAACCATACCGTATATTTGCGCTGCCCTTTGGCGCAGGTATTTGTTTTCCAATGTAGGTTAATATACCTTGGGTAGTGGCTAAACCTCGTTCAGCTTTTTGACCAGGGCTAATGCCATAATTTAGCATGGTTATTTCTGAGAATTCACCTTTAATTTGTTCAATTACTGCAGAGGATAGGGCAGGTACTGTGCTTGCACCGCTAATAACTGAAATTTTTGCACTAGTTGCAGCAGCGTTTAAATTGCTAATATTACAAACGAATTCTCGCCCATCGGCTAGATCAATATAATGCACACCACATTCAATACAAATTTTTGCAATATTGTAGTTTGCGGTTTGAAAGGGCCCCACAGTATTAATAACTATTTTTGGTTTATACTTTTCGAGCTGTTGCTTAAGCTCTGTATTGGCATCAAAAATAGCAATTTTAATCCCTGTATTTGGAGAAATGTTTTGTAATTGAGTGCCAAGTTCATTGGCTTTTAATGCATTGTGTAAACGGCAATGCAAAACTAGTCCACAGAGGCGGTAATGTTTTATTACTGCGGGCGGAGTAAAACTCTGCCACT
>JABSRY010000584.1 GCA_013214985.1 Hyphomicrobiales bacterium | reverse complement strand
CTGACGGGTATTTTGCATCCTATAGTGATGCAATTATTGCGCTTAGTGAACATTCGAATAAAGATGATATTCGTGAAAACCCTGGTATATCGATTAAGCTATCGGCATTGCACCCCCGTTATGAAGTGAGCCAAAAGCAAAGGGTGATGGAAGAACTTGTACCACGTGTTAAGGCGCTTGCTCTACTAGCAAAAAAAGCAGAAATGGGTTTGAATATAGATGCTGAAGAGGCCGATAGGCTTGATATATCGCTTGATGTTATTGAAGCTGTTTTACGCTCGGATGAATTAAAGGGCTGGGATGGTTTTGGTGTTGTGGTGCAGGCTTACAGCAAAAGGGCGTCTGGTGTCATTGAATGGTTATATGCTCTATCAAAACAGCTTGACCGCAAAATTATGGTTCGCTTAGTTAAGGGCGCATATTGGGATACTGAAATTAAACAAGCGCAAGTTGATGGCGTCGAATATTTTCCAGTTTTTACTAAAAAACCATCTACGGATGTTTCATATATATGTTGCGCGCAACAATTGTTAAACATGACCGATCGGATTTATCCGCAATTTGCAACCCATAACGCGCATAGTGTGGCGGCAATTTTAGAGTTAGCGAGTGATAAGCAATCGTTCGAATTTCAACGTCTACACGGCATGGGTGAAGGGTTGCATGAAATTTTGGTAGATAGAGAGAAAACTAGATGCCGCATATATGCCCCCGTTGGCACACATAAAGATTTATTGGCATATTTGGTGCGGCGTTTGCTAGAAAATGGGGCGAATAGCTCGTTTGTTAACCAGATTATTGATACTAGTGTTAGTGCAGAAATTATTGCAGCAGACCCAATTGATACGATTAATGAAATGGTCGCTTCGACGATTAAACACCCGACAGACTTGTTTCAACCAGAACGGATAAACTCGCAGGGTTGGGATTTGCGTGATTTGGATGATTTGGCCAAATTTGAGCAATGTAGAGAGGTTTATAAAGACCATAAGTGGCATGTTACTCCAATGGTTGTTGGTGATTTTGAAGCCAGTGATAAGCTAGAGGTTTTTAACCCTGCCAACTCAAACGATATGCTAGGTACGGTTCAGAAGGCGACATTTTCTGATGTGGTTTCTGCGATTGACAATGCTAAAGATTGGCAGATGTGCGAACCTAAAATCCGATCTGAAATATTATTAAAAGCGGCGGATTTATTTGAAGAAAATTCGGGTGAAATATTTGCAGCTCTGTGCCGTGAAGCAGGGAAGTCTGCTTTAGATGCAGTTGCCGAAATACGTGAAGCGGTGGATTTTTTGCGCTATTATGCAGCCCAAGCTACTGTTTTGAATGGTGCTGAAGCCAGAGGATTGATTACTTGCATATCCCCTTGGAATTTTCCGCTTGCGATTTTTACGGGGCAAATAGCGGCGGCGCTTGCGGCGGGTAACGGTGTGTTAGCAAAACCAGCTGACCCGACGCCGATTGTTGCGTCGATTGGGGTTGGTTTGTTACATCGGGCAGGGGTGCCTAAGGATGTATTGCAGCTTTTGCCAGGATCTGGCGCTATTGTGGGTGCTAAACTGACTTCTGACGCTAGAATTAAAGGTGTTTGCTTTACGGGTTCTACCGCTGTTGCGCAAACCATTAATAAGGTGATGGCTCAAAACCTAGAACCTGATGCAATATTAATTGCTGAAACAGGGGGGATCAATGCCATGATTGTTGATTCTACCGCTTTACCGCAGCAGGCCGTTAAAGATATTGTGGATTCGGCATTTCAATCGGCTGGGCAAAGATGTTCGGCTTTGCGAATTTTATATATTCAAAGTGATATTGCTGAAGAGTTTTTAGAAATGTTATATGGTGCGATGGATGAATTGAAGGTTGATAATCCATGGGCGCTATCGACAGATCTTGGACCCGTTATTACCGAGGTGGCCAAGCAAGAAATGTTAGCACATATTGAAAATGCTAGGCAAAATGGTGCGCTAATGAAGCAAGTAGATATACCCCAAAATGGCATATTTGTTGCGCCGTCGGTTATAAAAGTTTCAGGTATAAACGATTTAGAAAAAGAAATTTTTGGCCCCGTTTTGCATGTTGCAACTTTTGAGGCGAGTGAAGTTGATAGCATTATTAATGACATTAACAATAAAGGGTTTGGGTTAACTTTTGGGCTGCATACGCGGATTGATGAGCGGGTAGAAAAAATTACA
>JABSRY010000583.1 GCA_013214985.1 Hyphomicrobiales bacterium | reverse complement strand
ATTCATCTATTTACACCTTTCATACATTGGCTAAGCAAATATACAAGACTCATCTACGAAGCCAACAGAGAGCTAACTCACTCAGGGCACATAGCGATGTATGGACTCCACTCCCACAGCAGGATAGTCTGAATCAACTATCGAGGAGATCTACTATGTTAAAGTCTAATATTATCGGCATTGATTTAGCTAAAAATGTCTTTCAAGTTTGTGTGATTAGTAAAGACGGTGAATTAATGAGTAATAAGGTCGTCAGTCGTCAAAAACTAAAAGAGATATTAGCCAAGTCACACCCTGCTGTCGTTGGTATTGAAGGCTGTGGTAGTAGCCATTACTGGGGCCGATTTGCAGAACAATTCAATCATGATGTTCGTATTATCAGTCCCAAGAAGGTAAAAGGATTTCTTCAGGGTCAGAAAACAGATGCTAATGATGCGCTCGCCATAGCAAATGCAGCGATGCAAGTCGGCTTAAAGTACAGTAAGCCAAAAAATGAAGAACAGCAGATTCTGCAATCACTAGAAGCAAGCCGTGTTTATCTTTCAAGGAATGTTACATCACTAGGCAACCACATTAGAGCGATGCTATATGAATATGGCATCGTCAGTGCTAAAGGTGCCGCAGGGTTGCGAAAAGTAGTCATGGAAACGCTAGATGAGCAGCATCCGCTTCCTGCGAACTTGTTATCGACGTTACATCACTTATGGGCGCATTATCAGAGTTTAAAAGAAGAGTTCACCATACAAGAAAAGGCAAAAAATGCATTAGTACGCCAACTAGAACCTTGCAAATCATTGATGGCATTAGAGGGTGTTGCCGAGGTATGTGCTGGTATGCTTTATTCTACTCTCGGTAATGGCAAACAGTTTAAAAATGGTAGGGAAGCATCTGCGTTTGTCGGATTAACACCGAAACAACACAGCTCGGGTGGCAAAGTATTTATGATGGGGATAGATAAAAAAGGTGGGATCAAAGAATTAAGGGCCGCTTTATATCAAGGGGCGATATCCATAGTGACAAAGTTACCAGAAGAACCGAAAACAGCTAAGCAGAAATGGTTGATCCAGTTGTTACAACGAGTTGGTATCAAGCGAACATGCATTGCGCTGGCTAACAAAACAGTTAGAACAGCCTGGGCAATGTTAAGGTATGAAAATCAATATGAGCAACAATTACTAATTAAAAACTAAGACACAGAAAACAAAAGAATTTTACAGTAATGATATAGCATAAACGGTAAGACCAACCTATTAAAACCTGTCTAAGGCGAAAGCCATCAAAGGCTGCCATAGCGAAAAGGATAATAGGTGCGAAAACATCATTGGCTAGAGGGTAGCTCTCTCAATAAAAAGCCGTATATACGACCGCATCTTATTCTGTTTTATGTGAAATTATTAGTTGTAAAATACGTGGAGTCCATATACGAGATAGAATTTATTGTGCCAATGTTGGTTTAGGGATTAGGTTTTGTATGGGAAGCTGAAGATAGACTCCCCCCGTCTCTATCAGCTTTAGCTTTACACCATTTTAGCGATCAACCATCTCATCAACCAAAAATTGTAGCTCTTTTACAGCCGTCTAAAACTTATGGGCGGCCCTTTTTATTTTTTCTTCAATGGACTTTAGCTTTGATTTTGGCTTACGGTATTTAACTCCTAATGAAGAAAATATAGATTGTCGGTATTTTTCTTTTATTCTATGAGTTCGTTCGTAGTGCTGTGTTCTTAGTGAGACAATCCTATTTAAAAATATTTCATTATCAGCAGGGTAGCGCTTCAGCATAAATTCAAGATCTTTTTTGAGGTTACCTTCAAATTCAATGCTTGTATCCAGCAAGTAGAAATAACGTATCAAATGGTAAGCTGGTGTTGATTTGTTTTCGACAAGTTCATTAATAATCTCTTTTAGTTCAGGCTTATTTATTGCTCCTACCGATTTTTCAACACAGCCTATAACCCATACCAGAACTCTGAAATTAAGCATATCTCTAATGTTATTAGTATGAAATGACTCAGATTTAGACTTATCATAATCATCAGACTCTTTGTATTTTTCATATACGAAATTCACGGAAGCTTCAATTTCATTGTGATCTTCGAGCATGACAGCTGCCATCCGTAAGCCTGCATCACAAATTGTTTCTACAATTTCAGCTAGCTTTTTCTTTTTTAAGCTACCAGTTTTATTTTTTAGAATCT
>JABSRY010000582.1 GCA_013214985.1 Hyphomicrobiales bacterium | reverse complement strand
TTGAAAAACTCTCTCGGGGATTAATTTCCAAGTGAGTTCGCCAGGAACCCATGTGGATATTGCAATACCTACCGCTCCAATTCCGGACGCTTCGGTAACAGATGCAATACCGCCGTAAATGCTACCAAGAACAGACATGGCAATAATAACGGGTAAAATAACATTTTTGAATTCATTTAATTTCTGTTTTCTAGTCAGTTTTAGTTCAACATCATCCGCAATTGGAGCCAAACTTGGGTCTAAATAACAACGTATCAAAACATAGGCGACATAAAAACCTGCCAGCATCAATGCTGGTAAAAAAGCACCAGTAAACAAATCCGAAATCGAAACATTTGCAATTAAGCCATATATTATTAAAACAATAGACGGAGGTACCATTGTGCCCAAGGAGCCACCAGCAACAACTACACCAATTGCCAAGTTTTTATTATATCCCAACCGTAACATTTGTGGCAAGGCAAGCACACCCAATAAGATTGTTTCACCACCAATAATTCCTGACATTGCGGCTAAGAATACAGCTACTACGAGCGTTTGAACGGCAATACCACCACGTAATTTCCCGCCAATTATTCTCATAGCATTGAATAAATCTCGCGCAATGCCCGATTTATCTAAAATTGATGCCATTAAAATAAACATCGGAACAGCAACAAATACATATGAAGTCGTAAAACCATAAATACGACTTGCTAAAATTAGTGAAGCATTTGTGCCAATCCAGAAAATTACAAAAAAAGCTGCAACCGTTCCTGTAACGAGCGCTAAAGGCATACCCGTGATAAGAAGAAGCAACATCATACTCAACATTAAAATGCTGCCCCAAGCTATCCCAATTGACGATAGATCAAAAAATTCCATTATTTGGCTTCCTGCTTAATATGAGATATTAAATGTAATATTGACTGAACAACCATCGCAATAAGAATAATAAACAATACGGTTTTGACCACTGCAGGTAGAGCAGGATCCCATGCGCTGCCGCTGGTTTCTGGCCTAAAATCGCCCCAAGGCGCAAATAAAGCCCTTTCGGCGACTTGAAGCGCAGCCCAGCTCAAGGCGCATAAATATATGATGGTAATTGTTGAAATAAATATATTTAAAATTCGTTTAGTTTTTTTTGATACGGCGTCATATATAAGCACAATTCTAATGTGGCTGTCTTTTGCGATGCAATAAGGCCCGCCATATAAAAACAGCACCGCGCATAACAAAGTGGTTGTTTCGTGAACCCAAAATGTTGGTGAATCAAATACATATCTAGCTACGATTTCAAAAACTATAATAATTGCGGTGATTACAAATAAACCACTTAAAATATTACCTATATAAATAATGCATTTATCCAAATTATTTTTTGGTTGCGCACCCGTAATATGAGTTTTGTCTGACTTGGCCTGCATATTCCCTCCAAAGTCCCAAATATAATAGAAAAGCCGCCTAAGATAGATGCGACTTTTCTACAGGAAGTTACTAATTCAATAACCCATTGTCAGTGAGGTATTTTGTGAGAACATTATATACTTTTTCAGCATTTGGAGATTTCTTTGAGAAAATTTTCCATTGCTCACGAGCGATTGTTCTAAATTTCGCACGCTCAGCTGCTGACCAGTTATGAATCGTAATGTCATTCGATTTGCGCACTTCTGCAACTGTTTTCAAATCTTGCAATTTTAAAATAGAAGTCATTTGACGCGCAAAATGCACCACCGAAACTTTTAAGATTTCTTGTAAGTCAGCTGGCATTCCATCCCAAGTTTCTTTGTTCATAGAAACCTCTAATACAGGAAGTGAATGAAACCCCGGATACACAGGATGAGGTGCTATTTTATGCATGCCTTGCTGGTCATTTGTAGAAAATACCGTATAATCAGCAGCATCAATCACGCCTTTATCCAAAGAAGTGAAGACTTCAGAGCCGGGTAAACTTACTGGAGAAGCACCTGCTGCAGCGAAAACAGCTTGAACAAGCCCCTCAGGCGCACGCATTTTTAAACCCTTTAGATCTGCAACACCGTCCAATGGTATTTTAGAAACAAAGGCTTCAAGCCCCGTTGTAGACGCACCGATAAACTGAACTCCATAAGGCGCTAATAATTCCTCATATAATTCTCGTCCACCACCGTGTTCTATAAACAGGAGTAGTTGATTTGGGTCACTCCATGCGCCAACCGTATTGCCAAGAAGTCCAAATGCAGGATCTTTGCCTGAAAAGTAGC
>JABSRY010000581.1 GCA_013214985.1 Hyphomicrobiales bacterium | reverse complement strand
ATTGCTGTTGCGATTAACGACCATGACGTTGAAGTGACTGCAACCAGTGCATTGGCTGATGTTACCATTACTTGTGTGCATAAGGGTGATTTGTTTATTTCGCTGACGCTTGAAATTACTAAAGATGAAGGTGATGTTGGCAAAAATACGCTTACTCTTAGTGGTGATAAGCTAACGGGCGGGAATGGCTACCCTGACGAGACAGTGGGGTTTATTAATTTAGCTGAAGATGAATATGACTACCAAGCTACGCCTTTTAGCTCGACAACTAACTTGGACCGCATGCGAGACTTTTTAGATGCTAGATGGCAATATAACCAGCAAAAATTTGGCCATTGTGTGACAACGCATCATGGTAATTTTGGTGAACATGTAGCGGTTGGGCTAGCTAGAAATGATAAGTATATTACGAATATGGGGGTTAGTAATGGCTTAAGCCCTGCTTGGACTTATGCTGCTGCTTTGGGAGCTATTTTTGCTACACATTTGGGTACGCCACCCGAACTTAGCCGACCCTTGCAAACCCTTGTGATGAAAGGCTGTAGGTTGCCTGGGAAGGTTTATGATTTAACCGAACGCAACAGCTTATTATATGATGGCATTGCAACATTTAATAAAAACCCAAATGGCCAGATGACTATTGACCGAGCAATTACCATGTACCGATTAACTGACACGGACAACCCTGATGCAAGTTGGTTGGACGTGAACACGTTGGCCCAAATGGTTTATTTTGTAAGATTTATGAAAGGTAGATTGGCGGGTAAATTTCCGCGATCTGCTTTGGTGAATGTTAACCCCAACAATATTGCCGGACAAGTTAGCCCGCCACAGATTAAGCGTGAAATTGAGCAAGGTTATTTGAAACTTATAAACCTTGGTGTGGTTGAGAATTTTGGAGGCTTTAACAAAGGGTTAAGCGTCAAAAGAGATGACACAGATTCCAACCGTGTGAATATTGAAATGGACGTGGATGTTGTGAACCAATTAATTGTAATGGCTGCTGTTGTTACATCTCACTTACAAATTGAAGAAGGAGCTTGAGCATGAGTAAAAACTTAACTGCTGGTCGTGTGACCATAACATTTGACGGAGTGGCGTATACCACCAAAGGCAAATGCGAAATACACCATTTGAATATTGAAGGTAAGTCCGAAACGCATGCCGATGGCACGAGTAGCCAGATTTTGAGTGTAGTGACACCTACGCTTAAAAGCCTGACGTTTGTTGCAATTAAAGGTTTAACAACTGCTAGCTTTGAAAAACATATGTTGGATGTTGATGTTAGTTTTACTGACGAAGATACGGGAACAACTTACCATTTTAATGAAGGTTGGGTTGTTGGTACGCCAGTTTATAACAGTGAAAATGGTGAAATTAGTGGTATTGATATTTGTTCTAATGAAGTGGTGTTGGCATAATGAGTGATTTTGACAAACAAGAGAAAGATGAATTTGACGATTGTTTTTTGATAATTGAACTGAAAGAACCCGTTAAAGATTCTAAAAATGTTGAAATAACTCAAATTAAGTTCCCCACAAAGCCAAAGTTTAAGCAGGTTATAAAATATGGCAACCTTTATAACGCTGATTATTCGACAAATTATGATGCACTAATTGGTTATGTGACTGACTTGTGTAAAATACATGAAGAAGCTGAAAAGCCACTAACTATTGAAGTTTTTGAAACATTTTCAATTCCTGATATTAACCGCGTTGTTATGAAGCTAGGCGTTTGGATTGGGCGAACAACGCTAAAAAACTAAAGGAGGCGGTAGATTATTTAGTATTTGAAAAAATATTAACTGCCGCCGAAGTTTTAGAATTTGACGAAGATATGATCCTTTATTGGTTTGATCGTTATTTAAAACATATGAAAAAGCGAGCTAGTTGATGGCTAAAAGTACTATAATTACTCATTTTAGAATTGTTGGGCATGATAATGCCAGTGAAGAAATTTTAAAGGTTAGAGAAAATTTAATTAAGCTTGAAAAACAAGCTAAAGACACCGCCATTGCAGCTAAAGACGTTAACGCTGCATTTAGAGATGCTGCTGGTGGTGGACCAAAGACCGCCAATGACAAAAATGCTTTAAAACAAGCAACAAACCAAAGCCAGCAAACAATTAAACATTTAGATGGCATACAAAAAAAGGAAAATACAGCAGCAAATAAAAGAGGCAAAAAACCAAGAAATGTTAAGGGTGGGCTTAGATCAACTATGAG
>JABSRY010000580.1 GCA_013214985.1 Hyphomicrobiales bacterium | reverse complement strand
GGCGTATGTTAGAGCAAATAGAACAATATTCTAACTTATTTATAACTCAAAAACTTCTAAATGCCTGTGGTTTTGATATTAGCCAACAAACTAAAAAGCTAAACCAATGGCTAAAAAACAACATTGGCAACTTCGCGCCTATGTTCAATTGTAACTTAGCCGATGCCCCAATATTAGATTGGTCAATAGCAGGCGAAGACGCCGCAACCAACGCAAAACACCCAGATATGGCCGAGCTACAAGCAGGCATCAATGCCATTACGCCAAATGACCAAGCCTGCATCGGCCGCTATAGCGAACCGCGCTTAGTTTATGCAAGCGATGCATTTTTCAACCAAACTTTAGGCGAGCCAAAACATCAAGCCAACGATAGACGCACCGTCCATATCGCAATTGATGTGTTTTTACCCGCAGGTACACCAGTACATACGCCTTATGCAGCCACCGTTCATAGCGCTTCAATTCAAGATGCCGATTTCGATTATGGCGGCCTTGTAACCCTAAAACATACAAACGAAGATGGCCTAATTTTCTATACATTATATGGGCATTTAGCATGGGATGAAGTAAACGCCCTCACTCAAGGGCAAATAATTGCCAAGGGTGAGCCATTTGCAAAGTTAGGCGATTATAATCAAAATGGTACATGGCCACCCCATGTTCATTTTCAACTTGGGCTAGCGGATATTCACGGCGAAAAATGGAACGGTGTCGTCAACGCCGATGATCTAAAAATATGGCAAAACATATATCCTGACCCAGCACCTTTATTAAATTTAAATTTCGGCCATGCAACCTGCAAGGTTTTAGACCATGATACCGAATATAAACGCCGCATCGCATGGTCTGGCGCCAACCTAAGCCTAACTTATGATGAGCCATTATTATTACAACGCGGCTATGAGTGCCAAATGTATGATGAGTGGGGACGCACCTATTTAGATGCGTTTAACAATGTACCGCATGTTGGCCATGCCAATAAACGGTTAACAAAAGTGGTTGCACGTCAAATGCAAATGCTCAACACCAACACACGTTATTTACATCAGGCACAATCCGATTATGCCGAAAATATGCTCAATAAAATGCCAAATCATATCGATTGTATTTTCTTTTTAAACTCAGCCAGTGAAGCCAATGAGCTAGCAATGCGAATGGCGCGCGAATATACAGGCTCCAAACATACAATCGTCAGCGAAGCGGGCTATCATGGCAACACCTTAACCGCAATCGACCTAAGCGAGTATAAATTTAATACCAAGGGCGGCAAAGGCGCAAAAGATTGGGTGCATATTGTACCCATTCCAGATGGTTACCGTGGTGAATACAAAGATAGCGACCCAGAAGCAGGCATAAAATACGCCCAATATACCAAAGATATAATAGATAAACTTACCGCAAAGGGCGAAAAACTCGCCGCTTTTATTACCGAAAGTTTTCCAAGTGTTGGCGGGCAAATAATTCCACCACAAGGCTACTTAAAAGCAGTGTTCGAATATACACGTGCCGCGGGCGGCATTGCCATTGCCGATGAAGTTCAAACAGGCATGGGTCGTTTAGGCAAGTATTTCTGGGGTTTCGAGCAACAAAATGCAGTGCCACATATGATAATTTTAGGTAAACCAATTGGCAACGGGCATCCCATTGGCATTTTGGCAACAACACGCAAAATTGCCGATAAATTCGCCAATGGCATGGAGTTCTTTTCAACTTTTGGCGGCTCAACGCTTTCATGTACAATTGGCAATGAAGTGCTAAAAATCGTCGATGATGAAAAGCTGCAAGAAAATGCAGAAAATGTCGGCACCTATATGTTAGATCAATTTAAGCTAATGCAAATTGACACCCCATCCATTGGCGACGTGCGCGGTTTAGGTTTGTTTATCGGCATAGAAATGATCGAACCAGATGGCAGCCCATCCGCAGCAAGAGCAGATTATATTGCAAATCGTATGGCCGAAAAACGCATTCTAATTGGTACAGATGGCCCGCATCATAACGTGCTAAAGCTTCGCGCACCACTCATCTTTAGCAAAGCAGATGCCGATTATCTATTACACCATATCAAAATAATTTTTACCGAACAACAAGATCTAGCTTGGTAAAACAATTATTCTAGGTGAACGGGTTGGCTCACCGAATGAGAAATCCATTCACAAAATTGTTGCACATGTTCATTATGAATATTCTCTGGCATTACTAGATAATATTTATTTTCAGTCGTT